>JBBIPD010000303.1:285-3890 GCA_037443025.1 Chloroflexota bacterium | reverse complement strand
TTTCATTGCGCACAATAGCGCTGACAATCCGCACCAGAGCCTGCCCGACTGCGTAATAAGTGGCGCCTTTATATCCGATGATATGGTAAGCCGAGGTTCGCACCGCTTCCTCGATCTTCCTGCGTTCTTCCCGCCAATCCACACAACCACCGCACATCTGGCAATAATCGTCGAAATGCATCCCGGCGATGTGCGACATGGACCAGGCTGCGAACTGACTATCCCCATGTTCTCCCAGGATGTAGGCGTGAACGTTATGGACATCTACCCCGCAATGCTGGCTGAGCAGGTATCGCAAACGGGCGCTATCCAACACTGTGCCCGAGCCAATTACCCGCCCTCGCTGCCAATTGACCCGCTGTTGAGCCACATAAGTCAATACATCCACCGGATTGCTCACCACCACCACGACTGCTTGTGATTCCTGAGCCGCAATCTCATCCATAATGTTCTCGATAATCTGGGCGTTCCGTTGCAGGAGCGACAGCCGTGTTTCACCTGGTCGCTGCTTTGAACCTGCGGTAATCACGATTACATGGGCGTCACGGTAATCCTTTGCGTTTCCCACATTTATCTGCACATTTGGGTAAAACGGAAGACCATGCGCCAAATCCAAAACCTGCCCCTGCACCAGATTTTGATCCATATCGGTCAAGACGATTTCATCTGCCACGCCGCTCTGGGCTAAAGCATAAGCGAAGGTAGATCCAACCGCCCCCGCGCCAACAATCGCAACTTTTCTGGCTCGCCAACGTTCCATTTTGCACCTCTCTATTGAACGGTTATCCTGCTCTGTTTCTAATGATGGCACAACGCGCCAATGGAATGCTCGAAGACCAACATCAAGTAATATCGCCAGTCAAAAGATTGATCGGCATCCATAGGCTGAGCAGAATTTTGTAAAGCGTCGCCTTGTTTGAGGGTCCTCTCGAGAAAATTGAGCAACTGTTCCCAGGCTTGCCCCTGGACGCCGCCAGCCCGAATGGACTCGATATCTGTCACAAACGCATGGGGCTGACCATCGTAAATCGTAATCTCATTCGGTATCCCAACCTGGTTCAGAGCAGCCTCGAAGGCGCGCACATCTTCCAGCGGGATAGATCGGTCAGCCCCGCCAAAAATGCCCAACACCGGGGCAGGGAGCGCTCGAAGCACCTCGGGGTCTGTCTCAGGCGAGCCATAGAAGATCACTGTAGCCGCCAGCCGACTGTTGTGCAGGCTGTAGCCTAACGAAGCCCGCCCGCCATAACAAAACCCCATCACGCCAATCCGATTCGCCATTACCTCCGGTTGAGATTCGAGCCAGGCAAAGACCGTATCCAGGTCCTGATTGATCTGCTCAGGTTTGGTTGTGATCACCTGGTAAATCGCCCGAGGAATCCAGCTTGTGGTTGAGCCACGGAAGGTATCCGGGGCGACAACAATATAACCTTCCTCAGCCAAACCTTTTGCTTTACCGACAATGCTCTCGTTCAGCCCGAAGAACTCGTGAATCATGACCACTGCCGGGAAGGGTCCTTCCCCTTGCGGTTTTGCCACGAAGGCGTACACAGCCGGGGCGCCATTCTCTCCAGGGATAACGGTATTGGCAATGGCGCTCACCCGATCCCTGCCTATCACGGAATCAACCGCAATAGACCCCACCAGGAAAAGCGCCAGGACAACAAGTAAACCCAAAATACCCAAGACAAGCCGCTTTAATAATCTCATATTCCGATAAACCTCACCTGTTTTGATGAATTTCTAACCTATTATACTATACAATATGGTAAAATAATATAGACAATATTTGCACACGCTATAGTTTTCGTAATTAATCAGGGACTAAAGAATGAGAGATATGCTGGTTTTGGTAACGGGTGTAACCGGATATATAGGGGGACGTTTAGTGCCCCGCCTTTTAGATGCGGGTTACCGCGTTCGTGTCCTGGCTAGGGATAAAAATCGCTTACAAGGGCGAAATTGGCTTAGTCGGGTGGAGGTAGTGGAAGGAGATGTGCTGAATTATTCTTCGCTGCTCCCTGCCCTCTCGGGCGTTGATGCTGCCTATTATTTGGTGCATAGTATGAGCAACAGCGCGGATTTTGATCAACGTGACCTGCAGGCAGCCAGAAATATTGGTGAAGCCGCCCGCGCCAACCATGTCGGGCGGATTATTTACCTTGGGGGGTTAGGCGATCCCAACACGGACCTGTCCAGGCATCTTCGCTCACGCCAGCAAACCGGGGCGGCGTTGAGCGAAGCAGGGGTGCCGGTCACCGAGTTTCGGGCGGCGATTGTGGTGGGATCGGGCAGCGCCTCCTTCGAGATGATTCGCTACCTGACCGAACGCGTGCCGGTGATGATCTGTCCCCGGTGGGTATTTACCAACGTCCAGCCAATCGCCATCAAGGACGTGTTGGATTACCTGGTCGCCGCTCTGGAGACCCCAGAAAGCGCCGGAAAGATCATCGAGATTGGAGGAGCAGATGTGCTCACCTACGGTGACATGATGCTTGAATACGCCAAAGGGCGGGGTTTGCGTCGCTGGCTGATTTCGGTGCCGGTCCTCACCCCGCGACTATCTTCATACTGGGTCCACATCGTAACACCGATACCGGCTGGAATCGCACGCCCTCTAATCGATGGATTACGGAACGAAGTGATCGTTCGCAATCCTCTTGCCAGGGAATTATTTCCCCAAATAAATCCAATGAGCTACAGGTCAGCCGTTGAGTTGGCATTAAGGGATTTAGAATCTCGCCATATCGAAACCGCCTGGAGCGATGCGCTGGTGAACATCCAGGGGGATCTCGTCCCTGTCGCATTCTCCGTTCAGGAAGGGATGATCATTGAACTCAGGCAGCAAATTGTGCCTGCGCCGCCTACCAGGGTTTTCAAGATGATCAGTCGCTTAGGCGGAAAAACGGGCTGGCTTTTTTTCAATTGGGCATGGAGTATACGCGGCTGGGCTGACCGCCTGGTGGGCGGCGTCGGTTTGCGGCGTGGGCGGCGCGATCCCGAACAGGTTCGGATAGGCGATGCAATTGATTTCTGGCGCGTGGAAGTGGTCGAACCGGAGAGGCGTCTGCTCTTACGAGCAGAGATGAAACTGCCTGGTCTTGCCTGGCTTCAGTTTGAAACCATCCCTTATGAGATGGGGCAGACGCGCCTGGTGCAAACTGCCTTCTTTGCCCCTAAGGGCTTGCTTGGGCTGCTCTACTGGTACCTCTTATATCCAATCCATCGGGTCATCTTCGCCGGGATGCTGCGCAACTTAGCCCAACGTTCCATGACCCGGTCTGAGTGAAACTCGTGCAAAACGACCTTTGCAGATAACATGAGAAAATTGGTCTGCCAATATTGTTCCTGACTGCCAGGATGTCATCTGACCCTCCTGCCGATACCAGATATTGCCAGTAGCCTTAATACCCTGGGTGTAACCGGCTCTGTCACGTAAAGCACCAAAGAATCACTATAAAATATTAGCTTGTCTTGTGACAATAATCACTTGCATGACGGTTATCCCATCACTAAAATTGATATTAACTACTAGAAAAGTGCGAAAATAAGAGGAGGAGATGGCATGCAATTTATTGAGCTCAGCATAATAGCTGTCATCAGTT
>JBBIPD010000303.1:0-248 GCA_037443025.1 Chloroflexota bacterium | reverse complement strand
GCCTGATTCCCAGGCTGATTGACCCAAATGCCGACATCAGCGATGTTTCGCT
The DNA here is from genome assembly GCA_037443025.1 of Chloroflexota bacterium. Lineage (GTDB taxonomy): Bacteria > Chloroflexota > Anaerolineae > Anaerolineales > UBA4823 > JAQBDA01. The sequence goes on along the minus strand of JBBIPD010000303.1, from coordinate 196 downwards.
GCCCGTCCAAGGCAGTGACGAGCGCATGCCCATGCTGGCGATGGGAGCGAACACTGCCTCCATCAAGTATGGACCGAAGGTGGGATGCAGTATTGGATTGTTGGATATTTTAAAAGTTTTCCTGCCCACCCTGATTGTACGTCTGCTTTACCCAGATACATCCTATTATCTGGTAGCTGCCATTGCAGGGTTCGTC
>JBBIPD010000302.1:1206-3893 GCA_037443025.1 Chloroflexota bacterium | reverse complement strand
CAAACCAGGGCAAAAGCCCCACCCCGGAGCGGGTGATTTTAGCGGAAAATTCCCCCATCGCACGGCTGACCGCCAATTGCATCACAACGCGGGCGATTGATTGTTCAATATCTAAGTCCTCGGCAGTTGCGGGCAGGCTCGAGGGATATAACGATTTCTGATAAAGATACTCTCGCAAGGTGTTCGGGGAGACTTCTAAATACATCCATCGAGCGATTGCTTCCAGCGAGGTGTGTTCCGGTAATTCAGCCAGGCTTTGTCCCAAGCCAAACTGTGGATACACCTTTAATTGTAAGTCGGCGTTGAAAGCAGCCGCCAGGGTCGTGGCAGAAGCGCCCACATCAACCCCCAAAACGCCTTTATGGGCGTCATACACTTTGCTCAAGAATCGCACCACCCTGCCAAAGGCGGCTGCGGTTGGCATTAAACCGCTGCCAGCCCAGGTGTTCAATTCGTCCACTCCAGACAGCTTTCGAGAACGCACCGAGCGATAGATATCCGTCAAACGCAGTTGGGTGCTTTCTAATTGTTCGACCTCCAGCGAGGGACGAACGTTATCGGCAAAGTGAACGCGCATCAATTTACCCAGGCTGTTGCGGATCTCAGCCTCTAATGCCGTATTCCCGGCGAACAACAATTCCGGACGCTGGTCTTCCGACAGCAAGTAGCTTGCCATCCCCACCGCTTCAAGCAGCCGCATGACAGAATGCGAGGCGCCGTTATCCGTCCCGCCTGCCGCCAGCACCAGGTCCGGTCGCAAGCGCAGGATTAAATCAATCCGCTCCTCCTGCTTGCGCCGGTCGTTGAGACTGATGCTGTCCACCACCCGCGCATAAGTGGTATTCGCCAGTCGGCGGATGCTGTCCAGAGACACACTTTCAAGCAGACCCAACGCCACCACTTTTAAGGGCGGTCCGGCAGATAAGGTTGCCACCAAAGCGTCTACGCCTGAGCCATCGTCTTTGGCAGGGATGATCAGGCGTTCGTCATTGCCCACCAATATCCGCCCGGTCACCAGTTGCAAATGGTCCAACGCTGTGCGAATCCCCTCCCCCACGTCATGGTAAGGGGCATATGCTGTGGTGGGGGCGATTCCGGAACCTAAATAGCGGTAACGCCCATCAACGACATCAAACAACGCCGCCCGCGTATTGACGCTGCCAACATCAACCGACAACAGAGATTCAGCTTCCACCAGTGATGTAGGCATCTCAGCTCACTGTCCTCCCAGCAGGGGCAGAATGACATTACCGATATAGTTGATACGTTCAATCAATGCCGTCAGAGAGGCGCTGAACACCCCCGCGAAAATGACGCCCAGTGTAATGGCGATAAACACCTGTCCTACCAGCGCCAGCCCTTCTATCCAATCGGGTCTCCTCGGCGCGCCATTCGGGCGTTGACGAGCGCCAAAATGGAAATATATCAGCGTGGAAACCGTTCCCAAAATGATCAGGACACCCTGAACCATCGAGAACAAAGGCGTGGCGCCATCCTGAGGAGCTTGCAAATCCATCAGGTTGATGGATGCCAGGGTCTGAGGGAAAACAGTCCCCATAACAGCCCCCCCAATCGCCACCGCAACCCCAACCCCAACCAGGTAGGCGACAGCAGGATTCCCCAGGCGAGAAAGACGCGGCGACACCTTAAAGAGGAGCAACCCGGAAAGCACGAGGGGGAACAGAACAAACAACCTCTCTGAACGAGTCCCGCTAATCAACGGCACAAACAATTGGGGTTGGATGACGTTGTACCACGCCACAACAGCCGCATAGCCGGCTGCCCCCCCAATAAAAATGTGGATGCCAACCCGCAATAACGCATTATCCCCCAGCACATAGCTGAATACCATCAGGGTCAGGGTGAAACCCAGAAGCGTACCGACCAGATCAGGAAGACTCATCTCTGCCAGATTCATGGCTTTTTACCCGCTTCAGCCTGCTTATAAGCTGCCGAAAGATTCATCCCCAGGTTATAGACCGCCCCTACCACGATGATCAAAGCTGCCGCCAGCAAGCTATAGCTGTAGGCGTCCCAGTAACTGCGCGCCAAACCATCTCCCCCCGCCAGATTCGGGTGGGCTCTTTCATACGCGCCGCCGCCAGCCAGACCGGCGACAATCCCCTGCACTTGCCGGGGAGAAGCCTGATAGTACGGGCGCACCATCGGTTCAGCCTGGGCGCTGACCAGCATCAGCAAGGGTGTGGAGTCCAACGCCACTCCTACCTGTTCAACCCAGTACCTGGCTCGTTCTGGATCATCGGTCGCCACTGCAACTAAATCAAAGTCGGACAAGCCTTGCACAGACTGCAATGGCGCCCTGGACCAAACCGGGGTAGTCTCCGGGTCTAAAGCATAGGGCAAAATCTTTTGAGGGGTTTTGGCAAATGCCGCCAGCCCGGTGGGTCCGCCTGGAATAAACCCGAGATTTGCATATTGATTGATGCCGGAATAGACATGCCCACTCCGGCTGGCGATATCTGCAATCAGATGCTCTCCTAAAGCCGGTCCATTGGGCGAGGTGGATACCAGGACAAAATAGGCGCCTTTTAACATCAAATGATCCACGACGGAGGCGGAGGTCGCCAACATTTCACCCGCAAGGGCAGGTTCATAATCCACAGCCAGCAAAACCAAGGGGGTATCGGGCAGGCTGTCAACCTCTCTGCTCACCTCAAAGGTGTCTC
>JBBIPD010000302.1:0-1196 GCA_037443025.1 Chloroflexota bacterium | reverse complement strand
CGCCGTGAAGACTGTCCAGCTAATCAAAGCGGCAAGGATGACAAAGATGATCACCCGAAACAGGTATTGAGAGGTGACCGCTGGTCGGGCGGGGATTGGTTTCGGGTTGCCTTCCGCCTGAACCAGCTCCTCAAACAGGTTGGCGTGAGCCTGCTGGCTCTCAGAAACCTGCAAACGCAAGGCGTAAGCGACGGGTTTTGTGAGGCGAGCGAACTCGGGTTCGGCAGGCAATACCCCCCTCAAGCCAGCCAGCGGTCCGCTGGTTTCAACAACCGCTTCTCCCTCATCTACATCTACCGCGCCAAGTGGGCGCATTGCTTCCAACCAGGCAGGCAGCTCGGCAGGAGCCAAATCCGCCTCGGATTTTTCGGTCGGCTTCATCCCCGCCTCGGTGGCAGAAGATTCCGCATCCTCCAGGAATTCGGATAAATCGCCAACAAAGGGGCTGACTCGACCCGACTCGGTTTCTATTTCGAGCGATTCGGCTGGGGCGGCGCCAGCTTGAAGCACCTCCTCGCCGCCGCGAATCTGAGCCTGTAACCAATCAAAGGTCAGCTCAGGTTCTTCCTCGCCAAAGGGGATGATCGCCTCTCGATCGAGCGCAGAGGATTTTTCGAGATCTGCCAGCCATTCGGGCAAGCGATCTAAATCCGCCTCGGCGCCGCTCTCTACGGCTGCGCCTGCAGCTCCCCCAACCACCCCCGCCATCCATTCGGGAATCTCTTCTTCCTGGGAAATCTCGGGGGCAGCCGGTAGTTCTTCAGATAGAGGCTGTTCCTCGGGTTTCTCTTCAGATTCAGGGGGCGGCGCCTGCAACTCGCCGCGCTCCCCCTCCAATTGGGCTGCCTCGCTTTCCAGAGGAGCGGACAAAGCCGGCGGTTCGACCGGCGGTTCCACCTCTGAAACATCCTGACCACGAAGCTCCTCAAGCCATGAGGGGACATCCTCTGAAACAGGTTCTACGCCCGGTTCGGAGGTATCTTCAAAAGCAAACCCAGCAGCCAGCTCATCTTCGCTCACAAATGGCTGCACCAGGCTGACCTCTTCTTCTTTTTCTTCTTTTTGGCGGGCGCGAATCTTCTGGAGCCACTCCGCTTCTTCTTCGGCTGAGGCGGCGGGTTCGACATCAGGGAGGGACATTTCTCCCGACGGCGGGGAAGCGCTTATTTCTTTCAGCCAATCCGGAATATCTTCTC
>JBBIPD010000301.1:0-3909 GCA_037443025.1 Chloroflexota bacterium | reverse complement strand
CATCCCAAAGGCAAGCCTATGGTTGGCTCCCCACGCCCGTCATATGTTCCCCCAAGAGGAATTCGAACAGTTCAATCAGCGGATGGTAAGTTTTTTGGAAGGGGTGAGAGGAGAGTTTGTAGATGTTCAATAAGGTACTGATTGCCAATCGCGGCGAAATCGCGGTCCGAATCCTGCGCGCCTGCCGCGAGCTGGGGATGCAGACGGTTGCTGTGTTTTCGGAAGCCGACCGTCAGGCGTTGCATGTGCGTTACGCCGATGAGGCATATCTCTTAGGACCAGCTCCTTCTCGCGAGTCATACTTGAGAGGCGATAAGATTATAGATATTGCGCTGAAATGCGGGGCGGGCGGCATCCATCCCGGTTATGGCTTCCTGGCGGAGCGGGCGGATTTCGCCCAGGCTTGTCTGGATGCTGGACTGGCGTTCATTGGACCAAAGCCTTCTGCCATCGCGGCGATGGGGGATAAAGCCGTCGCTCGCGCCACCGTCACCCGAGCCGGGGTGCCGGTTGTGCCGGGAACCGAGGGCGAAGGTTCCCTGCGGGATGATGAACTGCTCGACCTGGCTCCCAAAATCGGGTTCCCCTTACTGATTAAAGCCACCGCGGGCGGCGGCGGCAAGGGCATGCGCGAGGTGCGTTCCCTGGAAGAGATGCCCGTCCTGCTCCAATCAGCCCGTAGAGAAGCGGAAGCCTCTTTTGGAGATGGCAATGTCTATCTCGAAAAGCTGTTGGAAGGGGCGCGCCATATCGAAATCCAGATTCTAGCCGACGGGCACGGCAACGTCATCCATCTGGGTGAACGCGAATGCTCTTTGCAGCGCCGCCACCAGAAACTGCTGGAAGAAGCCCCCTCGCCATTCGTGGGCGACGATGAGGTTCTACGCCAGCGCATGGGGGAGGTGGCGGTGCGGGCGGCTCAGGCGGTGGGGTATGTGAACGCCGGAACGATCGAGTTCCTGGTGGACAAGGATAAGAATTACTATTTCCTGGAGATGAACACGCGCTTGCAGGTGGAGCACCCTGTGACCGAGTTCGTGACCGGTGTTGATATTGTCAAGGAGCAGATTCGCATCGCTCGCGGTCGGCAAATGCGCTATACCCAGGAGGATATCTCCTTCAAGGGTTGGGCGATAGAATGTCGCATCAACGCTGAAGACCCTTATAACAATTTCATGCCCTCCACCGGGCGCATCACCCACAGCCTGCTGCCCACAGGACCCGGGGTGCGGGTGGATACCGGCGTGTACCCTGGCTTCGAGATATCACCTTATTACGATTCCCTGATTTCCAAGCTGATTGTCTGGGGCGAAACTCGGGCAGAGGCGATTTTGCGGATGCGCCGCGCCCTGGAGGAGTATAAGATCGTGGGTGTGCGCACCAATGTCCCCTTCCACCAAAACCTGATGGACTCGCATCGTTTCATGGGGGGGCAGTACGATACTCGTTTTGTGGAGGAACGTTTTTCGATGGAAACCGCCGCGGCGGGCAGGGATGACCGTTCGCAGATTGCAGCGATTATCGCCACGCTGGCAGCTCACCAGCAAACTCAGCGTGCGGCGCATGTCATCCAGCGCGGCGAGAGAGATACCAGCAACTGGAAATGGCTCGGTCGCTGGGAACGTTTGCAACGTTGATCATGAATGGTAGGAAGCAGCGATGAAATATATAGCGACGATTGACGAGCGGGAATTCCTGGTTGAGATTCTCGACGAGAGTCATATCCTGGTGGATGGCAAACCCTATACGGTTGACTTCGATTCAATCAGCGATCAGCCGGTTTTCTCGCTCTTATTGGATGGACAATCCTACGAGTCTTATGTCTATCCCGATCAGGAAGGCTGGCAGGTTTTGCTCTATGGCTCGCTTTACCTGGTCAATGTGGAAGATGAGCGCGAGAAACGCTTGCGGGCGGCTGCTCGGGGTCGGGTGGTGGAACGCGAGGAGTATTATCTGCGCGCCCCCATGCCGGGATTGGTCATCGCGGTGCCGGTGGTTGATGGGCAACGGGTTGAAAAAGGGGATGTATTGCTCATTCTCGAATCGATGAAGATGCAGAATGAACTGAGGTCACCCAGACCGGGGGTCGTCTCGCGGGTCAGGGTGAAACCAGGGGACAAAGTGGAACAGCGCCAGACCCTGTTGAGCGTGGCATGATTCCGGAGGCGGGATGAGGGAGCAAGAAGTGGAAGTGAAATTCCACGTGGCAGATTTAAATCATATCGAGTCTCGCCTGCAAAGCCTGGGGGCGCGGCAAACGCAGGCGCGCCTGCATGAGGTGAACCTGCGCCTGGATACGCCTGACCTGCGTTTAACCAATTCTCACCAGGTGCTGCGCCTGCGCCAGGATGATCAAGTCCGGCTGACATATAAAGGTCCTGGTGTGGACCAGGGCGGTGTGCGCGTACGGCAGGAGATCGAGTTCATCGTCAGCGATCTCGAGGCGGCGCTCCACCTGTTCTCCGCTTTGGGCTACCAGGTGGCAATGATGTATGAGAAATATCGCCGCGTCTACGACCTGGATGATGTGCATATCACCCTGGACGAGATGCCCTTTGGCGATTTTGTCGAAATAGAAGGTCCTCAACCCGAGAGTATCCTGGCTGCCAGCCAACGTTTGGGGCTGGATTGGGAAAAACGCATTCTGGATAGCTACACCACCTTATTCGATCAACTGCGCCAGGCGCTCGGATTTCAATTCCGCGACCTGAGCTTCGAGAATTTCGCCCCATATAAAGAACCCCTGGCTGAGTTGAACATTCGCTTTGCCGATGCGTAAACCCGGCTTGGGCATGAAGGTTGCACCTTATCCTTCAGCCTGATTCACTGCCCCAAAAAACGGAATAAGGTGATAGATATGCAAGATTTGCTGCTTGGTCCAATTGTCGGCGGGTTGACTCCCTTCGGCGCGTATCTGTGGGGTCGGGCGAACGCCTCGGGTGAACTGCATGCCTGGTTGGGGAGCAAACCCGACTTAAGTGACGCCTTTCTAGCCTCGAAATCGCTCCCGCTGGTTCCCGAAAACGGTTATGCTGGCGTCGCCCCTCTGAACGGCTTGTCGCCGAATACCAGGTATTATTACGCCTTGACCCTGAGCGACAGACCGCCCTCTCCCAACCTGGTGCCTTTTCCCCAATTCACTACTTTCCCTCCGGTCGGGGAGCGGGTCTCCTTCTCTTTTGCCTTTGGCTCTTGTTTTCGCCCTGAGAACGAAAATGGCGGTCAGATATTCAATGCCATTGACCGGAAGCGCCAGCAAGAGGGGTTGCGCTTTATCCTGATGATCGGCGACCAGATTTACGCCGATGCCGCGCCCCAAAACGGCATCGGCAAAGTCGCCTGCAATCTGCAGGAATATCGGGATGTCTATACCTACACCTGGTCCCGACCACCGCTGCGACGTCTGCTTGAGAACCTCCCCGCGTTCATGATTCTGGACGACCACGAGGTGGATGACGACTGGCGCTGGCTGGACATGGAACGCCGCTGGGCGCACATCCCCTGGTGGGATCAGGCGCAACGCTGGCTTCTGGGTTATCCGCCGCAGGAACGCCATATCCCCCTGAAACGGGTGCAGGATGCGCTGCAGGCATATTGGGAGCATCAGGGGATGCACGCCCCGCATTATGCGCTGCCGCCCGCGCTGAATGAGGTCGGTCAGTATGCTCTACCAAAGAGCGATCCTGGTTCTTTGGCTTATACCTTCAACTTTGGCGGGGCGGCTTTCTTTGTGATGGACACCCGCACCATGCGGGTGCGCAATCGTCGCCAACGCTCTATGTTAGGGGAGGGACAATGGAAAGCCCTCGAGAACTGGCTGCTGTGTGTCAAAGACGCCTATCCGGTGAAATTCCTGGTCTCGTCCTGCGCCTTGCTGTTCAATATGTGGCTGGATATCCCGCGAGATCG
>JBBIPD010000300.1:0-3912 GCA_037443025.1 Chloroflexota bacterium | reverse complement strand
ATGCGCGACCTGACCGATCAGGTCGGATGCCGCAGGAGACTCGGGGGTGCCCTCGTCAAGCGCCAGGAGAGCGGCTTGGGTAAGCGACGCCAATTCTTCGGCGTTCGCCAGGCGGTTGCGCTCCTCTTTAAGCTCTTCCTCTTCCCCGGGGCGCAGGCGGGCTGCTTCGATTTCGTTGATTTGATAGGTGAGCAGGTCAATCTGACGGGCGGCGTCTCGTTCGGAGCGGCGCAGTTCCTCCAGCTCTTTCCGCACAGCCTGAAGGCGTTGGTAGGTCTGGCGGTAGGCTTCTGCCAGACCGTCCACCTCTGCAAAGCGGTCGAGCAGTTCCAGGTGGTGGCTGACCCTGAGCAAGGACAGATGCTCGGATTGACCGTGGACATCCACCAGCCGCTCGCCGATTTCGCGCAGCAAGGAGACGCTGACCACGCGCCCGTTGAGGCGCGCCAGGTTGCGCCCATTCATCCGAATTTCACGCCCGAGGGTGACCGTTTCAGGGTCTTCCAACAATTCTTCTCGTTCCAAAATGGCGTGGACATCTTTGCGGATGGTTTGAGGGAGATTGAACACCCCCTCAACGATGGCGCGCTCGGTGCCTGTCCGAATCAGTGTCGAATCCGCCCGCCCTCCCAGCAGCGTTTGCACTGCGTCAATAAGGATGGACTTGCCGGCGCCGGTCTCGCCGGTAAAGATCACCAGACCCGGACCCATTTCCAAATCCAGACGGTCGATGATCGCAAAGTTCTCGATATGTAACTCTACCAACATGCCCGTTATCTACCTGCCAATCTGAATCCCCGATAAGCGATAATAAAGGCTCGAGACCATCATGACGATGTAAAGACCCTGCCAGACGATGGAGAGAAGAAAACGGGGGTTGCCTCCTCCCAGGAAAGCGGCGAGAAGCAACATAGCCAATATAGGCAGACCCCCTAGGGCAGCCGAGAGAGCGGCGAGCTGAAACAAACGCTTTGAGCGGCGGCGACGAACCGCCGCCCGGATTGCCTCGGCAATAACCATCCCGGCAATTGGGGCGATAAATATCGTGAAGAACCCCACATAACGCACCAAAAGGCTGCCAAGATATCCCAGTATGCCCGCAATCAGAGCGGTTGACAGATAATCGTACCACTGGGCGGTCGCAAATATTTTTTGCTGATTGCGCACGCATTCGTTGCAGCGATAGCCTGTTGGCGTCAGCACCGCGCATTTAGGGCAGATGGGTTTTTCGCAGCGGTTGCAGCGCAGGGTGGTTGGGGTATCGGGGTGATTGACGCAGTACAGGGTGGCTTGAGGGTCGTCGTTCATCGGGAGTTCCCAGTGGATGGATTTTGATTCATGTGGGGGGTCAGGTTGCGGTAGAAATAGCCCGGATCCTGGAAGCGAACAAATTGAACCGTATGGTCGCTGGCGCGAACATTGACCCTGTCGCCGTTTGCCATACCGACAGGCACCTGCCCATCCACGCAGAGCAGGGCGTGGTGATCGGTGTAAACCGTGATGTCCACGGTTGAGCCTTCTGCCAGGACGATCGCCCGGTCAATAGAAAGGTGCGGCGCAACCGCCACCAGCAAGATGGTGCGCATTTCGGGAGGCAGAATTGGTCCCCCGGCTGCCAGGGCGTAGGCGGTCGAGACGGTTGGGGTGGATGCGATGAGCGCATCAGCCACATAGGTGGTGAGGAAGCGCCCATCCACTTCAGTGACCAGATGCACCGGGCGCACGATCTGCCCTCGCCCCACCACCACCTCGTTCAGCACTTCCCAGCAACCCAGGGAGACATTTGCGCGGAACTGTTCTGCGAAGAGCATCATCCGCCTTTCCAGCCAATAGTTCCCCTCTAACAGACGCGGCATGAACTCGCGCCATTTATCCTGGCGGATTTCCATAAGAAAACCAAAACGTCCCAGGTTGACTCCCAGGATGGGCACATTTGCCGGACCGCAAAGTTTGCCGACGCGCAGCATGGTGCCGTCCCCTCCAAGAGCAATCAGCAGGTCAAATTTTCCGGATTTGACTTCTTGCTGGATCGTCTCATCTGAAACCAGCCCAGATGCGATCTCCACCCCATGCTTTTCCAGGTAATCGGCAATCAATTTCGCGATTTCGACCGCGTCTTCCACCCTGGGGTGGGCGACGACAGCGATGCGTTTCAATTCTGATGTGGGTTCGGTCATCTCGGCACAATTATATAATGAATTGGGGGCTTTGTTTCAGTCCAGTCTCTGGTCACAGATGGAGCGAAAACCGCAGGCTTTACACCGCGCCTGAGATGTATGGGAGCGTTGAACTTCTTGGAGCTTATCCTGGGTGTGCATCTCTTCCAGCAGAGCAATCAGGTTTTGCTCTAATTGCGGGGAGAAATCCACGGCAAAAGTGCGAGCGGTCTGGGCATGCCCGGCGTAATGCAGTATGCCATAAGGTGGGCGAACTCCGTACACCTGTTTCACCAACAGACAATATGCCGCAAGTTGATAGATGTGGGAATCGTAGGGGGCGTCTGGCGGTCGCGAGGATTTGACCTCTACCGGGATGATGGTGGAACCATCTTCAATCAGGTAATCCGGTCTTCCTGTCAGACCGTGCTCCGGATCATAAAGCGCATCTTCTTGCTTGCGCCATCGGCTGGTGTCGCTGTAAATCAATCGCCCACCGGGTATGCCAAGTGCCTGTCTTTTCTGATGGGCTTGCCAGAAAAGCCACGCAGCGATGAACAGGGAGAGAACGGCAAAAATAATGAGCATGATTCAGGCGCAAGCGGTGAGGGTTGCAAATATTGGAGGCTAAAGTAGCTCCATCGTCAAGTACATGGTGAAAAGCAAAAGGGCAATCAGGACGAACAGGTAAGCCAGCCAGCGTAGACAACCCGTTGTGAGCATCGCCCGAGCATGGCGAGCATGGATTTCCGAGCCTTCGGTCAGCTCATCCTGGTTTTCTGGGGCATATCCCAGTCTCCGGTACCACCAGGCGCGGTGGCAGTAAAGATAGGCGCTGATTTCGGAGGCGCGGATTGTTCTCATTCAGGTCTGGCAGGTTGGGAGGAGATTTATTGATCCAGCTTTGATTCCAGGCGTTTCAGGCTCTCTTCGAGGTGTTCCTGTCTCAAGCTGATGGTCATATCGCCGCGGGTGCGCTCATTGATGGAGCGGACAATGTCGGTCAACCGGCGCAGACCCCCGGTGATGGCATCTGGATAATCCATCGTGACCAGGACGGCGTAGATGTCGTCCATATAGCCAAGCAGCCGCTCTGCCTCGTCGGAATAGCCATGGCGCAGGATATCCAGGCAGCGGCGACGCAGTTCGCCGCTCGCCTCTGCCAACCCCTTGATGTAGGTGGCGGATTCCATTTTTATTTGTTCGGGGGTGGGCAGGCTGTGATTGGCGATCAGGGCGAAGACAATGCTGGCTTCGGCATATTCCTTGAGGGCATCCTGGGTGTATCCTGCAAAATACAGGTCGGGGTAGTCTTTGAGCATCGTCTGCAGGTCGTCCACAATCTTACGGGCGCTTTCCAGTTCGTGCTCAACCCTGGCAAATTCACCCCGGTGGACCGCCCGGATGGCATTGGCGCAATGCCGGGTGAGGGTGCGGGTCTGGGAGAGCGCCTGATCGCGGGCGGTGGTGCGAGCTTCGATATCCTGTCGAATCCGATCGCCCATATCTTCGACTTTCGGCATACAAACCAAACCCGGCGGGGGTTTCTCGGGGGCACGGAAGAGATATTCCGCCAGCGGAGAGCCGCCGGGCAGGGGGATTTCTCCAAAGGCTGCTTCGTATTTTGCCAGGTTCTCACCCAGGGCGCGATAGAGCAGCTTGGCGCCCAGGGGAGACATGACAATCCTCGAGGTCACGCTGGCAGAAGGGGCGCCGGGCAAGAATTGGGCAAAGTCGAAAACCAGTTCAGAAGGCG
>JBBIPD010000299.1:0-3917 GCA_037443025.1 Chloroflexota bacterium | reverse complement strand
GATGGCGTATTTTGGAATCTGGAATCTCTTAATTACGCAGAAGGCTGCAACGAAGGTTGAAGGTTTGCTTTATGGGGTCAGGAGGCTTCACCTGGGAATTCTCCCCTCCAGGAGAGAAGCCAATGGACAGACCGGGCTAAACAGGCTCGAATGATGGTAAAAAATTCGCCTGTGGGGTTGAAAATCTCATAATTTATGGTATATTTTCACAATCCGGGCAATTTATCCAGAATGAGATGAACCTGAGCGTTGCCTGGGGCGTATATCTAACAGCAAGCGTGTTGATCAACGAGTGAAGGTTGTAACGGGTCATGCAATCGGATAACACAGGCTTTTCACCTTCACGGACCGGTTCTCGTTTTATATTCGAAAGGAGGTGGTTCGCGGAAGATGCTTTGATTCTTGTGAATGGGCTCACTGTAGCCAACGCCGTCCGTTGTAAGTTTCAACCCCATTTTTCAATCTCTTCAAGGAGGAGAAATCAACCATGAACAACCGAAAGAATGTATTGGCAGTCCTTAGCCTGCTTTTGATCGCCGTGTTTGTGCTGAGCGCCTGCCAGCCAGTTGCAACCACCGTCGAGGTCGTCAAGACCGTCGAAGTGCCGGTGGAGGTCGAGAAGACCGTCGAAGTGCCTGTCGTGGAGACCCAGGTGGTCGTGGAGACCCAGGTGGTTGAGGTCGAAAAGGAAGCGTTCACCACCCCGCACCCCATCCTGAGCGACCTGCGCGTGCGCCAGGCAATCGCCTACTGCACCAATAAAATCGAGCTGGTGCAATCGGTGTACCCGTTGATCTCACCCGAAGAGCAGGAGTCCCTGGTGATGCACACCTGGATTCCGCGCTCCTCCTGGGCATACGCTGGTGATGAAAACATCACCATTTACCCCTTCGACCCCGAAAAGGGTCAGGCTTTGCTCGAAGAAGCTGGCTGGACTCTGGCAGAGGGGGCGGATTTCCGCACCAACGCGGCGGGCGAGGAGCTCTCGCTCAAGTTCACCACCACCTCTGCAGCTTTCCGCCAGACCTGGGCGGCGGTGTTCGAGCAGCAGATGGCGGCATGCGGCATCCGCATCGTCCGCCTGCATGCTCCTGCCTCCTGGTGGTTTGGCGACACCACGGGTCTGGCGCGCCGCGACTTCGAACTGGGCGCCTTCGCCTGGGTTGGACAGGCTGACCCCGGTGGGCAGACCCTCTGGGCTTGCGACCAGATCCCCTCCCCGGCGAATGGCTGGGAAGGTCAGAACTACATGGGTTGGTGCAATGAGGCTGCCTCTCAAGCCATCAAGAACGCCAACAATACGCTGAACAAGGAAGAGCGCATCAAGTGGTACACCGTCGTCCAGCAAGAGTACACCAAGGACGTGCCCGCCATCCCGCTCTTCAACCGCACCGAGACCTTCTCCACCCGCGCCGATTTCGTTGGCTTCGCCCCCACCCCGGGTGAGGAATACTGGACCCACAACTCAGCCGAGTGGGAAGTGCCCGGCAGCGATACCATCGTTTTGGGCTTCACCCAGGAACCGGCTTCGCTCTTTGGTCTGGTGGAAGACGCCTTCGTCACTCACCTGCCTTTGATGATGCTCGGCGCGGATCGCTCCTACACCACCCTGAACTACGACTTCCAGACAATGTATCTGGTTGAGCTGCCCACCATCGAGAACGGGCGCGCCCAGAACAACGAGGTCGAGGTCAAGGCTGGCGATAAGGTTGTGGACGCCAACGGCGATGTGGTCGAACTGGCTGCGGGCGTCAAGGTGATCAACTCTGCTGGCGAGACGGTCGAGTTCACCGGCGACCCAATCAAGATGAATCAGCTCGTGGTCAACTACGAGTATCGTCCTGATTTGAAGTGGCCCGATGGCTCACCTGTCACTCAGGAAGATCTCGAGTTAGCCTTCAAAATCGGTTGCGATAGAGAGTCCGGCGCCACCTCCTTCATCACCTGCGATAAGACGGCGTCTTATGTGGTCAACGGTCTGGTGGCGACTCAGACCATGCTGCCCGGCGATCAGTACCCGCTGTACTTCGCCCGCGATTACGGCTTCTATCCGGCGAATCGCGTCCTCTCCGATGGGCGGCTGCTGAAAGACGTGCCGGCGAAAGAGTGGGCTACCCTGCCTGAAATAGCCGAAACCCCGTGGGGCGTTGGTCCGTACATGATCAAGGAATGGGTTAAGGGCGAGAAACTCGTCCTGGAGGCTCATCCTTACTGGTACGGCGGCGCGCCCAAGACCCCCAACATCGTGCTTTCCTACGTCACACCTGAGAACGCTGAAGCGCAGTTGCTCGGCGGTCAGGTGGATGTGCTTGGCTCTGAGACGCTGGCAGGTCTGACCGAGACCCTGGCGAATGCTGAGGCAGAGGGTAAGGTCATCAACTACGTGATCCCCGGCGGCACCTGGGAGCACATTGACTTCAACCTGTTTGTGAAATAATCTCACAAATCGGGGATAATCCCGGGCAGGTGCAGCACAGGAGCTGCACCTGCCCCTTCCTAAAGCCTAATGTTCGTGGTTCGGAATCCAGCATCTGCCATTCAGTAAGGGACTGAATGGCAGATGCTGGAAAGCGAATTATTATCCTGGTAAGAGGTGATTGAGAATGAGTGGATACTTGATACGCCGTGTGATTCAGATGGTTGTTGTGGTGTTTATATCTGCCGCAGCCACCTATGCCTTGCTCAATCTTGCCCCAGGTGGACCGCTATCGGGGTTGCGCCAGATTCAGCAGAGCGCCACCTTTCAAATTACCGAAGAGGATATCGCTCGCATACGCGCCTATTACGAGCTTGATTTGAATCTCTTTATTCGTTTCTCGCGCTGGCTGATAGGGCAACCGAACGGGCGTATCATCATCGGAAACAATGAGTATTTTCCCAATCTTCAAATCGGTTGCCGCAAACCAATTGAAACCGAAGTGCAGACCCCTGCTGGAGATTTCGAGACCCGGATAACCGGATGCGCCGAGCCGGTCTATCTGCGCGATCTCGAAGGCAGACGCACGAGCAAGGGGGTACTTTTCGGCGATTTTGGCAACTCCTGGCGTCTCAATCGTGACCGTTCGGTCAGTGAATTAATCGTGGGGCGTTTGCCGAAAACCCTGCAACTGATGGGGTTAGCCCTCTTCATTTCTTTTGTTTTTGGCGTACCCATCGGGATTTATTCGGCTGTTAAACAGTACTCCAAATTCGATTATACGGTCACCACCCTGGCGTTCTTTGGCTCTGCCATGCCCACCTTCTTCTTCGGCTTGCTCTTGATTTTGCTTTTCTCCATCCTGCCAAAAGCGGCGGGCTTGCCATACCTGCCGCCGGGCAGTTCAGAGGCGGTGCGGGATTATGTCATCCCGGTTTTAGGCAAAATCAAAGCGGGCTCGATGTATGACCGCATCCTGCATGTGATTCTGCCCGCCTCGGTGCTGGCAATGGCGTACGTCTCGCAGTGGAGTCGTTTTGTGCGCGCCAGCATGCTGGATGTGTTGCGCCAGGACTATGTGCGCACGGCGCGCGCCAAGGGCTTGATGGAGCGGGTGGTCATCGTCAAGCACGCCTTGCGAAACGCCTTGATTCCGTTCATCACGATTGCGGTGTTTGCCATCCCTACCATGTTTGGCGGGGCGGTCATCACCGAATCGATATTTTCCTGGCCAGGCATGGGGCGCTTGTATATCCTGGCATTGGGCGATTATGATTACCCGGTCGCCATGGCGCTATTTTTCATTACCGCGGTCCTCACTGTTTTTGCCACCCTGCTCCAGGATATTCTGTACACGATTGTTGACCCACGGATACGGTTCAGCTAGTAATTTTGAGGGATAGTCTGATGACCCTTATTGAGAGAGGTAGAGTGATATGAGTTCAACCGCAGCTCCTGTCGAGTTACTAACCGGTGATGCAATTACGACACCGGAAGAAAA
>JBBIPD010000298.1:2220-3928 GCA_037443025.1 Chloroflexota bacterium | reverse complement strand
CCTGACCTTGCTGAATTTGCCCCACGTAGCCAATCACATGGGGAGCAATACCCCCATCGAAGTAATAACGCGCTTTGTAAGGCGTGAGAATCAAACCGCTGATTCCAGATAAATCCCCAAAGTTTTGTTCCACCTTGCTGGCAGGGATTTCTCCTAATGGGATATACCAGTCGCTCCCAGGGGGGACGCTGTCAATCTTTGCCTGAACCTGATCTGGGGTCAAGCCGGTAAGAAGCTGTAAGACGCGATAGATATCTTCAAGCTGCCCAGGGTCAATCAGCGCCGGTCGCAAACCGATGGCGGTGGCGTCTACGCGCGCGACCAGGGCATGCTCATAGCGGTCATAAATATTCGCCCTGGCAGGGATGTACCGCTCCATTCCCAGATAATTCCCGTTCGCCAGTTCCGGCATGACCAGGACCGGATCCCACTTGACGCGCCATTGTCCATTCTCCAGGCTCAGGTTCATCACCGTGTTACGCACCAAATCCCCAATCAAGGCGCTATGCAATACAATGCGATAATTGACCTGGGCGGTGTTGGGGCTTAAGACCAGCGACGAGAGAATCTCATAGTCAACCCCGCTCAAAGCCGCTTCCGAGGCAATCCCCCGGTAAAACCTCTCAAAGTCCTCCTGGCTGAGCGCATCCCGGCTGATGGAGGTCAGTTGAGAATACATGGCGGTGTAGTCTTCCGCCTTCCAGGTATCCAGATAAGTCTGAGCCGCCAGTCTGGCGTCTGGGAGACGGGTTGTCTCTACCGCTTCGGGTTCGGGCGTGAGCGAAGGCTCAGGGGTGTGAATCAGCGGTATGGAGACCGTTGGGCTACACCCCGCCAGAGTTAAGAGCAGAAAAACCAATATCCAACGACGTAAAATCATCAGGCTTTCAAACGACTTTCTGCAGCGCCAGGGGAGAAATCGAGCACTCGTACTCCAGCGCCGATTGACAGGAGAGGGATACATTTTCCCTGGGGGTTATCCCAAGCCGATCCAGCAGGCGCGCCAGATGGCATAAGGGCAGACCCATGACATTTGCAAAGCAACCCTCGATTTTAGCCACAGGGTGGAAGCCGGTATGTTGAATGGCGTAAGCGCCAGCTTTGTCCAGGGGATCGCCAGATTGGATATAAGCCAGCATCTCGCTATCTGTATAATCCCGCATCAAGACGTTGGTGATGCAGCAATCCGTCAGGAGCAATCCACCCGCCCGGCGAAAGATCGCCAGCGCGGTATAAACCTGGTGCACCCTACCCCGCAAACGACGGAGCATCCTCTCAGCTTCAGGGGCATCTATCGGTTTACCCAGAATCGCCTCGTCCAGGACCACCGTTGTATCAGACCCGATGATAAATGCCTCAGGATCAGCCTGAACGGCAGCGGTGTGCGCTTTGCCCACCGCCAGGCGCAGTACATAATCCGCCGGTTTTTCCCCAGGCAAAGGGTCTTCATTCACCTCAACAGATACCGGGGTAAAATCCCACCCGCCCAAGGCAAGAAGTTGCCTTCTCCGAGGCGAATTTGAGGCTAAAATAAGATTCACCCGCCAATTTTAACATAACTCCCTGGTTGTAACCCCCAAGGAGATGTAGAATAAAGAGCAAACCAGCCATTTGATTTACATCGAGAAAATTATCATCGTGCAGCACCCGAACAGAAAATTCTAAGAACCTTCTGTCTATCCCGCCGCAGATTTAAGCCAGAGAAAGG
>JBBIPD010000298.1:0-2210 GCA_037443025.1 Chloroflexota bacterium | reverse complement strand
ATCCAGAAAAGAACGGAGGCGCCCCATGCAAGCTCTAAAAGACCGCATTTTGAAAGAGGGAAAAAACCTTGGCAACGGTATTCTCAAAGTTGACGGCTTCATCAATCATCAGGTGGACCCAATCTTGATGGACGCCTGCGGAGAGGAGCTAGCCCGCCGATTCAGACATATCGGCGCGACCAAGGTGCTCACCGCTGAGATCTCCGGCATTGCTCCAGCAGTGACAACCGCCTTGCATCTGGGAGTGCCGGTGGTGTATGCCCGCAAACATAAACCCATCACCATGCCCGACCAGGTGTTCCTCACCCTGACCCCATCCCACACCAAAGGGCGCACTGTGGAGTTGATCATCTCCCCCGAATACCTGGCAGGTGGAGAGCGGTTGCTCATCATAGACGATTTTCTTGCGACAGGCGCGACAATTCTAGGGCTTGTCCGCCTGGCTCAAACAGCCGGCGCAGTGATTGTGGGGGTCGGGGCGTTGATTGAGAAAACTTTCGAGGGCGGCAGACAGGCGCTGCAATCCCTGGGCGTCCCAATCGAATCCCTGGCGCGCATCAAAGCCATGCACGATGACGAGATTATCTTCGAAGACGAGTAAGAGATGCCCGATTCGATTGCTATTCTGGATTTTGGCTCGCAATACGCTCAATTGATCGCCCGCCGTGTGCGTGAAGTCAATGTGTACTGCGAGCTTTTTCCCTGGGACGCGCCCCCTGAGCAGGTGCTGGCGCTCAATCCCAAGGGTTTCATCCTCTCTGGCGGTCCGGCGTCCGTTTATGAACCTGGAGCGCCCATTCTGCCCGGTTACGTTCTGGAGAGCAAACTGCCCGTTCTGGGCATTTGTTATGGCATGCAAGCCCTCACCCAGGCATTGGGAGGGCGCGTCGCGCCTTCCAACCAGCGCGAATACGGTCTTGCTCAGGTAGAAACCCTGCTGAGCAATCCGTTGTTATCCGACGGCTCTCAACCCGTCTGGATGTCTCATGGAGATCGCATCGAAGTTCCGCCCCCGGATTTTATCGCCCTGGCGCAGAGCGACAATTCTCCCATCGCAGCGATGGGAGACCTTCAGCGTAATTTTTTCGGCGTTCAGTTCCACCCAGAGGTGCACCATACCCCGGGGGGAACCGAAATCCTGCGCCGCTTTGTGGTGGATATCTGTAAAGCCAGACAAGAATGGACGCCAGAATCGATTATCGCGGATAGCGTTCGACGCATCCGCGAACAGGTGGCCGAGGCAAAGGTGCTTGCGGCGGTCAGCGGCGGGGTCGATTCCAGCGTGGCAACCGCCATGGTTCAGCGGGCTGTGGGCAAACAGCTTGTCGCCGTTTTTGTAGACACCGGTTTGTTGCGCCTAGGCGAAGCGTCTCAGGTGCAATCTGCCCTGCGCAACAATCTCGGCATCGAACTGGTGGTGGTGGATGCTGTCGAACAGTTCATGGCAGCCTTGCGCGGCGTCACCGATCCCGAAGCCAAGCGACGCATAATCGGCGAGCTATTCATCCGCATCTTCGAACAACAGGCTCGCCGCCTGGGATCGCCGCCATTTTTAGTGCAAGGCACCATCTATCCCGACGTGGTTGAGTCCAGCGCCCCCGACCGCGCCAAAGCGCAGCGGATTAAGACCCACCACAACGTGGGGGGATTGCCTGAAAAATTCGATTTTGAGCTGGTGGAACCTTTACGCTATTTATTCAAAGACGAAGTGCGCGCAGTGGGGGAAGCCCTGGGCTTACCCGCCACTCTGGTCTGGAGGCAGCCCTTCCCCGGACCGGGTCTGGCAGTTCGTTGCCTGGGGGAGGTTAATCCAGAACGGCTTAACCGCCTGCGGGCAGCCGACGCCATCCTCACCTCAGAGCTGGCAGCCGCTGGCTCGTTGCGCATGAACCGTCACGGCGAGCAACTCCAGGGCACCGCCCAGGCGTTTGCGGTGCTTCTGCCGGTGCGTTCCGTAGGCGTGATGGGAGATCAACGCACTTACCAGGAGACGGTGGTATTGCGGGCGATCACCACCGAAGATTTCATGACCGCAGACTGGGCTCGCCTGCCCTATGACTTGCTGGCGCGCATCGCCAATCGCATCGTCAACGAAATCCCGGGCGTCAACCGGGTGGTCTATGACATCACCAGTAAACCACCCGGCACGATCGAGTGGGAATAATCACTCTTTGGGGGGTTTTGCCCAATCCCATAAAGCAATCAACCCG
>JBBIPD010000297.1:0-3940 GCA_037443025.1 Chloroflexota bacterium | reverse complement strand
GGGATTTCCGGAGGATTTGCGTCGAAAATTAACCCCAATTTCAGAGATGGACGACTTGATTTACGAGCGCACGGGAGCCAAACCGGGTACGATCGGTGGTTTCTTCACCTTGAACCCCCGCGTGGATGATATTCCAGAGCGTTTCAGCATCTTGCACCGGAACGTGCGTCTCCTGGAGATGGGAGCTGTGGATACCGGCGGATCGGGTTGTATTTGCCCCGAAAGCGCCATGCTTAAGACCCTGTTCACCCATCTGCTCTTTCGACGGGATGATGTCCTTATCCTCGATATGTATGCTGGCGTTGAGCATCTGGGTCGAGCAACGGTTGATTTTGTGGATGCGATGCTTGTGGTGGTCGAGCCAACCCGACGCAGTCTGGGGACTGCGGCGCAAATAAAGAAGCTGGCAAATGATATCGGCTTAACCCGTCTGTGGCTGGTGGGCAATAAGGTTCGGGACGATGAAGAGAGAGAATTTCTTCTGAGGGAGACTCCTGATATGCCGGTGTTAGGAACCTTGCCTCTCGACCTGGGCGTTCAAGAAGCCGATCGTTTGGGTATCGCGGTCTATGATCATGTCCCTGTCTTACGACAGGCGGCAGAAGAAATGGTGGAAAAGCTTAATTTACAGGTTGAGTGAGAGGGAAGATGTGTTATGACAACAACGATTGCATTAGCTGGTAAAGGTGGAGTTGGAAAGACAACAATCGCTGCGATGGTTATAAAATTTTTGATAATTAATCAACCAGGCGCAGTATTGGCAATAGATGCTGATCCCAGCAGCAACTTGAACATGGTGTTAGGCGTCGAGTTGGACTGGACAGTGGGAGATATCCGCGAAGATATGCTCTCCCAGGTCAAAGAATCGCTCAATATTGGCGGCGCTGCGATGGGTTCGATGCCTGGAGGAATATCCAAAAGGGATTACCTGGACATGCAAATCCGCTCATCATTGGTAGAAAGCGATCGCTTTGATCTAATCGCCATGGGGCGCTCTGAGGGTCCGGGTTGTTACTGCGCGGTTAACCACAATTTGCGCGAGGTGATCGATTCGATTAGCCGTAATTACGCCTATGTCGTGATTGATAACGAAGCCGGGATGGAGCACTTAAGCCGACGGACAACCCGAGATGTTCAGCATCTGTTGATTGTGTCCGATCCGACCCAACGGGGTCTTGTCGCGGCGGAGCGTATCGCCAGCTTCCGAGATGAGCTCGACATACGAATTAAGAATGCCTATTTGATACTTAACCGGATGAATGGTCAGATTCCTCCCGCATTGGAAAAGCGTATCGAGGAAATGAATATTCCCCTGTTAGGAGTGGTTCCAGACGACAGGATTCTGAGTGAATATGAGTTTGGCGGGCAGCCTTTGGTGGACCTGGGGGATGAATCACCCGTCTATCGTGCAATCGATTCGATGATGCGGAAAATTCTAGATATGTAAGAAGATTGATTTTTCTCCCCCTTCACTCATGGATATTTGGTGAAGGGGGAGAAGTCCGCTTATTCACCGCTTGTTTGGAGCAATTTCATCAGAGATCGCCTCGCCAGAAGGTCAGCGGTTATCATCCCTCTAACGCAACCCTCTTCCACCACTGGCATGGCAGAGATTTCGTGATGTTCTAATTTGCGAATGACATCCACAAGACTATCATTGGGGCTGGCTGAAATCACCTGGCGGCTCATGATTTCCTGAATGGGTTGGTCATCTGGAGAGCCCAAGGCGGTGGCGCGGGTGATGTCCCATTCGGTGATTACTCCCGATAACTCGCCGTTTTCGTTCACCACAGCCAGAATTGGGCTGCAGCCTTCGACCAGTTGGCTGGCAGCCTGACGAACCGTGTTTCCAACTGAAATGGTCGGTATCGGAATCATTATCTCGCAAGCTTTGCGGTCGCGCTCACTGGAGGCGATGCGCCGAATACTGATTTTCTCGGCTGCCTCGCAGGGCAGCATATCTGCGTCCGAAATCAGCAATTCCACCAGTTCATGCATATTGCGCCGGATCACCGCCTCGCGAGAACTTTCGGCTGCAAGACGGCGTTGTTCTGCCAGCTTGCTTAATTCGGCTTTATGTTGTCTTAGCCACCGATCAACTTCCTTCCGGTTTCCCAACATTTCTTCCGGAATGCGCAGATGGTCGGGTGTCTTAATCAGATGTTCCTGAGCAGCGAAGATAACTCCACCTGAATTGACCAGATAATCGGTTGCAATCAATACGCCCTGCTGGCGGTACACAGCTCTTTCCATACGCGCCCTGGCGGCTTTCCGGGCTGGGTCTGGCGAATAAGTGTTTGCGCCTTCAATGATGACGCTCCACTTGCCCATCCTGTCCACGGTCATCGAAGGATGTGAGGCAGGGTCGGTATCCAGATAATTGGCGATTGGCGCCGCGGGTATCAGACAAAAAGCCGATTCGCGAAGTAAATCATCCGGATTGGTTGAATACTTGGTCGGTAAGACAAAGCCCTCCGAGGTGAGCAGGTAATCCTGGAAGTAACGGCGGGTAGCATTTTCGTGTTCTTCCCACAGATGAAAGAGTTGTTTTACCGGTAATCCCTGAGGGTTATATAAATACCCATAAATGTCGCTGATTCCAATTACCCTTGCACCTGGGATTTTGCGATGCACCTCGCATGCGGCGTGCGCTCCCACTGCTCCAAACCCCTGAATGAGGACAGTGATAGATTTGGCTTCCGGCACCTCGAGTCGGCTAAATTGAGGAAGAACCCGCAAGCGGGGCATTTCTTCTAGTAAAGCCTGCAGTGCAATGACCAAACCTCCCGCAGCGGCGCCGAGTTGGTCAATCCGGTTGCCGCCCATGTCAGCCGGTTTTGAGAGGGCGCAATCTAGTCCATTCTCGATGGCGATTGTCTTCATGTCGGTGTCGTTTGTGCCGACATCCGGACCGGGTAGAAAGATATTGGTGTATCGTCTGATCAGGCGGGCAAAGCCGCGTACCACTTCGGTGTGTATTTCTGGCGTCATCCGTCTTTCGGCTACGATTCCCGCTTTTCCGCCCCCGTAGGGAAGGTTGGCAGCCGCGTTTTTGAGGGTCATTCCTCGCGCCAGATTATGTATTGTGGCTGGGTTGACGTCTGGAAGCATGCGAATACCGCCCAGAGAGGGTGTGCCCATTGCCAGGTTATCCACCACCAGGTATCCCCCTATCTCCAGGGGAGATTTCTCATCCCACATGCAGCTCACAAGGCGAGGTCCCAGATTGTCAACCTGGATGCCGAGCCTTGCCAGGCGGTCAATGTCAAGGGCATTAAACTCCAGATAGCGCAGGTCGCCCTCGCAAACCAAACGATTTTGCCAGGTGCGTTCAGGCAGGCGGTCTTTCAGAAAAGCTTCCATTCGTCTGGGTATCATAAATTACAACTCCAAATCTGGCTTATTGATGCAAATTTTGGGCGGCGATGAATGCCAGTCCGTTTTCGGTGAGCGCCTTTGCGGTTCGATTGACAGCCTCGAATTTATCTAAAAAGTTGAGGGTTAAATTCTCCCAATCGCCAGATTGGATAATCTCACGTTTATCTCGAAAGTAATCCAAAATATCTGAAGGGTGCGCCCGAGTCTGCTCTATCTCCGGGTCGCCGCCCTCGTGTTTGGCAGAGATATTGGCAACGTGGTCGGCGATTTGCACCAATTCGTCCCGCCGATTGTAGGGCTGACGCACGATGGATTTCCAGGTCTCGGTTATATGGTGTTCGAAGCGGACCACATCCTCGAAACCAAGCGCCTTGCGGAATTGAGCGGTAATTTCCATCGTTTCGTTGTTGATGGAATTGCTCCAATTGAAACCAATCAATGGTGAGGTGCCATCGTCCCGTGAGAATAATTTTGCGCCAATCAGCGTCCAGAGTCCTGCATAGGGGTTATCGTTCCCCATAAACACCGAAATCTTGAATTGGATGTCCACGCCCAACCGATA
>JBBIPD010000296.1:0-3952 GCA_037443025.1 Chloroflexota bacterium | reverse complement strand
CCATTCATTATCTGGCTGGCGGCTTTGGGTTATGGTGTGGCGACAGGGTTCAGTACGATTGGCGTTGTCGCTTTTGTCATGATAACCCTGCTGGTGATTGCCGCTGGCGTGGTGGATAACCTATTTATGGGCGCCGGAGCGCGTACCGGCGGGGCTTCATGGGGTTCAATCATCATCGCTTTGGTCGCCGGTGTGCTGGGGACGATCTTGCTCCCCCCCTTTGGGGGTATCATTGCAGCCCCGGGGGCGGTCTTGCTGTTGGAGTATCTGCGCGTGCGCGACCTGCAGAAAGCCTGGCTGGCGCTCCGGGGTATGACCCTGGGATGGGGATTATCGTTTGTCGCCCGTCTTTCCCTGGGGCTGATGATTATGATTTTATGGTGGTTGTGGGTGTGGCAGAACAGCCTCAGGAGTTAGGGTCGAAAAACACCATCCCAACCCCCATCCGCTCCAAGCCTTCGTTTGCCCAGTATTCGATGAGCATCGAGTCTGAGTCGAGGGCTTCGAACAGGGTTGGGATGGATCGCTGATCTCCAATCAATGCCAGCGCACGCACCATTTCCAACTTTGTCCGTGGCGGGCTCTGGTCCAGTTTTTCCAACAAGGCGGGCGTGGCTGCAGACCCTATTGCCGCCAGGGCGTTGCCTGCCAGTCTCACCAGCAGAGGGTCATCGGCTTCCAATGCCTCCATCAGGGAGGGTATGGCGCGTTCATCGGGATGGAGCCGCAGACCCAGCGCAGCGCATTGGCGCACCGCCAAATCATCATCTTTGAGCGCCTGTATCAACAGGGGGACGACCGCCTCATCTGGTATCTCTGCCAGGGCGCGAACCGCCCACCAGCGCGTCTCCACCAGAGGGTGGTGGATAAGCTCTCTAAGGACAGTGATAGCTTCCTGCCCATGAGCAGCCAACTGGCGGGCAGCGTGCTCTGCCAGGGCGTCATCTCCGCTGAGCAAAGCCTCTAACGTTCGATTTATCTCTTCCATATCTCTTGCAACGGAGAGCCGCTCACCTCAATCGCCGGGCGGCGGTACCGGCAATGCCTCTTTCGCAACCTTGATCCATTTGTCCCCTTCGTCAATCAGCATCACCGGAATGTCGTCACGGATGGGGTATTTACGTCCGCAAGTCTGGCAGATGAGCCAGGACTTTTTGTAATATTCCAACATTCCTTCTTCTTCCCGCACGCAGGCGGGGCAGCGCAGGATCTCAAGCAAATCTTGGCTGACCATTGGATGTCCTTCCTTGACTTTGATTTCTATTCGAAAGATCGGCGTCGAAGCCATTTGCCCTGGCGCCTGGCGCAGTTGATCAACGGCATGCCACCCGAAAGCTGTCTAATTCGAGCTTCTTCTTCAGCCAGTCAAAGTTCATCGCGTTCGACTGGGGGCAGAATTGCTCCGGCTCCAGGTTGTATTCTACCCCAAAGACAGCTTTTCCAGCCTGGATAAATGGCATGAGAAGGCTGCATTCGTCGTATTCGAAGCATTGCTCGTTCAGCATCCAGTCAAAATAGGGCAATAATGCCTGAATCTGATTCAGATCGTTCTTCAGCCCTACGGATAGATTTCTGGCATGCGCCTGTTCCGCGATCCAGATATTGAAGTCGAGTTGGTCTTGTGCCGTGAGCGGGAAACCGGTATCGTTTAGATAGCCGTCCACGTTATCGGCTTCCACCCCATCGCAGCCCTTTTGTCTGGCAAGGTCCAGGCGCCGGGTCAGTATCGGGCTAAGCGCATCGATCTGGCGAATGTCCAGCCAGCGTTCATCCTCCCAACCCTCCAGCGGTTTCCCCAGCGTTTCGGCGGGATATTCATCCGCGTCCGGGCGCCAGTTTTCCCAGCTTCCCGCGCTGAAATAGCAGATGACGATAATCCCTTTGGCGTGAAGATCGTCAATGACGGTTTGGGGAGCATCGAAGAGGTCAATATCGTACATTTCGGCTGCAACAGAGGTGTCAATTTCCCCGCTCAGTTGCCATTGCCAGGATGTACCTGGAGCGGGAATCCACCAACTTGTGGGTGTTGTCGTTGCTGGGCTGATATGATTCTCTATCAGGGGCAAAATGACCTGGTTGTTTTGCATGGCGCGGGTGGTGCTGCTGGATGGGGTTTCTTTGTACTGCGTCTGGGGGGATTCTGGGGAAGACGGATTGCACGCCGCCAGTAAAACGACGGTCGTGACCAGCATCGTCAGGCAAATCTGGGTCTTATGTGAGATTGCGAGGCTGGCTGAGCTGTTAATTTCCCGCATCAATCGTCGTTATTTCGATTATTTTTGGGTATCCTGGTGCCGGGTCCGTATTCGTACACCGCTTGCCAGGGCATATAGTGGGTAGAAAATTGGTCTTTGAGATACACTTCCCCGTTGCGATAGACGGTGCGATAAATGGTCAGATCCGCGCCTGCGGCTTCCCAATCCACCTGGCGAATCTCGCCCTCTGCCAGCTCGGGGTTCTCCTGGTAAAGCGGTTCAGGCGGCTCGACGATGTTTTGCAGACCGGTCGTATCCCACTCCACCCGCCGACCATCGGAGGTCGAATAGAATTTCCAGGTGAGCTTACGGGCTGCGGCGTTGACATAAGTCTCCATCAGCAGCCAATTGGGGGTGTCATTGGTGAATTTGAAATCCACCACCGGCACGAAAACCGTGGCGTCCAATCCCGCCAGGTTGGGGTCCACTCCACCGGAAGCGGTCTGCTCGTAATAAGATACCCGATAGGCGTGCGAATGGCGTTCGACGATAGGATAACCGCCCAGGAAAGCGGTGCGAAACAAGGTGGTGCTGACCTGGCACACCCCACCGCCCACGCCTTTAATGGTGCGGTTGCCGTAGATGATCAACGCTTCGGCGTATCCATTGTCCAGGCTTACATCTCCCAGCACTTCTCCCATGGAAAACGTCTCGCCCGGCGCAACCAGAACTCCGTGAAAGCGCGCTGCGGCGGTCTCGATATTTTGAATTCTGGAGGCGCTTGACCCATAGAAGTAGGAGGTGTGTACGCTGACCAATTCCCGAATGCCGAGTTGTTCGGCGGTGGCGTCGTCGGTCACCGGCGGGTTGGTGTAATCGAGCGCCAGCGCCACGTTATGCTCTCCCTGTCCAAGCTTTTCGTTGATCGTTTGGAGACTGGCTTCGACGTTCAGGGTTCGCCCGATAACGGCTGGCTGAATCACTTCTAATTGACGGGTCTCATCGTTGAAGACAAAGCGGGCGTTGGCAGGTTGGCGGGATATCTCGTCGGCAATGCCCTGGAGAAAGCTGCGCAGGCTGTCGGTCTTCAGTCCAACCTGGTATCGAGCGCCCTCGCCGGTCTCCACCCGCTCGATTGCCAGCATCTCAGCCAGGCTTGCCTGGTTGAAACTCCACGGTCCCCGGTCGCCCTCCTTGGCGTCGGGCAGGTTGATGGTGAGCGGCGCGCTCAGGATGCGCCTGGCGATGTCCGCCTGGGCGCTGGCGTCCAGAATCATGGGCGGGTTCTCCACCATCACAACCGGTATGATGCCATCGGTGAGGCTGCGCAACTGGTTTTCAAGCGGCGCCAGGGTCGCCTCGCGGTCCAGGCTGCGCCCCACCTGTCCCGGGGTGACCGTTACATCTGTGCCTTTCACGCTGATGGCTGCTTCGATTGTGGGTCGCTCTACCTGGGCGGCGATTCGATCCAGGTAGGAGCGGGCAATACGTTCATCATATACCAGATAGGGGGGGAGGTTCACTCCAGAAAACCAGGCTTTGAATTGCTGAGTGAGGCTCCCAATCAATCCACCCCTGCGACCGATAGAATAAGCTGTCATTGCGCTGGTCTTGGGGTCGAGGAACAACCCCAGCTCCTCTGGGTGGGCGACCCAAAGGTTGTCCGCTTCTTTGAGGACGATTCGACCTTGTTGAGGGTAGGTCAGGCTTCGCTGGAGGCGCTCATCGCCCAGGTCCAGGCCAAGGCCAGCGTCGCG
>JBBIPD010000295.1:0-3958 GCA_037443025.1 Chloroflexota bacterium | reverse complement strand
CCACGCCGGCGGGTTGGGCGTGGTCGGCATCGGCACCGACCGCCCCGGCACCAGCACCGACGATCCCGGCGGAGGGGCGCTCATCTTCGGGCATGAGCTGATTCACGATTACGACATCCTCCACACCAACACCGCCGACTCCTGCGGCTCGAACGACAGCAACTCGAATTTCCCCTACACCTCTTCCAGCATCCAGGAGGTGGGCTTCAACCCCTACACCGGTAAAATTTACAATCCCTCCCAGACGCACGACGTGATGAGTTACTGCCCGGCGGGCGGCTCCAAGCTGGGCTGGATCGCTCCCTTCACCTGGAGCCAGATGTTTAACAAGCTCGCCCTGAGCCGCTACTCCACCCAGGAGGGAGGCGTCAGCCAGCCGTATGTGATGCAAAAGACCGCCGCCGGAGAGTCGCTGGTGATCAATGCCACGGTGTACAACCCTGAGCTTTCGCCTGAAATCCCGGGGATGCTGGGAGCGCTGTACCGCACCGAGGCAAGCGTGTCTTACGCTCTGCCCGAAGGGGATTACGCGGTCGAGTTGCGCAACGCCGATGGCAAAGTGCTTGCCAGCCACTCCTTCGTGGTGGACTTCCAGAGCGAATACGACCCAGACCCGGCTGCGCACGCCGGAACGCCCCACGGACCGGAAGACGCCCCGCCCTTCCCGCCCGAAGACACCTCCAAGGTGGATGTGTCCTTCGTCGTGCCCTGGGTTGACGGCACAGCCTCGGTCGCTCTGGTGCACCTGGGCGTGCTGCTCGACGAGCGCACGGTGAGCAATAACCCGCCCCAGGTGTTCATCACCGCTCCCAGCGGGGCTGAAACCTGGAACCAGGGTGAAACCCACGAAATCGCCTGGCAGGGGCTGGACCTGGACGGCGACGCCCTGCTGTACAACCTGCTCTACAGCAATAACGGGGGCGCCGATTGGATTCTGCTGGCGGGAGACCTGATTTCCCCCACCTATAGCGTGGAGGTGAACAGCATGGCGGGCGGGAGCGATGTGCGCTTCCGTGTGGTGGCAACCGACGGGGTGAACACTGCTCTGGACGAGACCGCCCAGGCGATTACCATCCCCAACCCGGCGCCTGTCGCACCATCCTCAGCCCGCAGAACAATTGTTTCACCCTGCCCGGCGGGCTGGTGGTGCTGCAGGGGATGGGGATTGACATGGAAGATGGCACTCTGGGAGAGGACCGCCTGGTGTGGAGCAGCGATCGCCAGGGCGAACTGGGCATCGGTCCATCGGTGCCGTTGAACAGCCTCGAGCCGGGGAAGCACATCATCACCCTGACCGTCAGGGACAGTTACGGCGTCACGGCGCAAGCCAGCGTCGAGATTGAAATTGCCTACCCGCTGTTCGTGCCATTGGTAGAACGGCAGTAGGTGGGAGTCTACTCCTCCGAAAAGACGGTCGGGCGTTCACCGCCCGACCGTCTTTTGTTATATAATCCCCGCCGTGAATGGTGAGGTTTCCCCTGCTTCGTATCAGATTCGCCGCTGCCAGCGCTGCGGCTTGCGCTACCCGGTGGTGGAGGGGCAGCCATTTCGTGAGCGTTGTCCCCGCTGCCGGGGTCGCACGACTCTGATAATGGAACGCCCCCTCTGGCGGGAAGCCTGGGAGGCGCCCGCGGTCGAGACGGGCGAGAGCGTGGGAGACGCGCACAATGCGCCGCTCCGCCTGGAGGCGTTCCTGGACAACATCCGCAGCGCCTGGAATGTGGGTTCGATTTTCCGCAGCGCGGATGGGGCGGGGTTCAGCCGGGTGCATCTGTGCGGCATCAGCCCCACACCGCAATACCCGGGTGTGGCGAAGACCGCCCTGGGAGCGGAGCAATGCCTGCCCTGGGAGTACGCCTCGGACGGGGTGGCGTTGGCGCGCCGTCTGCTCGAAGAAGGTTGTCATCTCTGGGCATTGGAGCAGGATGAGCGCGCCGAGCCGCTGGAGGCGGTGAGAGATCAAATACCTGTTGGGCGGTTAGCCCTGGTGGTGGGCAACGAGGTGTGCGGGGTGGACCCGGGGATTATCGAGAGATGCCAGCGGGTGGTGTACCTGCCGATGCGCGGCGGGAAGCGCTCCCTGAACGTGGCGGTGGCGTTTGGGATTGCCGCGTTCATCCTGAGGGGAAAATGAGTACAAGCCCATCATTCAATCCACCCCATCGGAATGATATATAACGGATGCTCTGCCTCTGGCATGTTGAGAATCTTTCTGACTTCTTCTTCATGGAAAGCGCCGATGACCACCATCCCCAAGTTCAATGAGACCGCCTGCAGATAGATGTTTTGAGCGGCGTGCCCGGCTTCAAAATGCACATAGCGAATCCCCCTCTCGCCGTATTTAACGGTTGTCCGTTCATGAACGGCAGAGATAACAATGACGACGGCGCCATCTTTAACTGATGATTGTCCAAGGGCAGCGTCGGTCAACGCTTCGTTGACGCTGCCAGCCCTGACTGGCGCCAGTTCGTGTTGATGGGGGCGGTATTGATAGACGCCCTGAGCAATTCCTTCTACGTTTTCTACCACAGCGTACACCTCCAGGGGATAGAGCGCGCCGGCTGAAGGCGCTGTGCGGTAGCCTCTCTGAGCATCGGTAATCCCCTGGGCTGCCCAGAGAATTTGGGAGAGTTCGACCAACGTCAACGGCTCGTCTGAGTAGGTCCGGATGGACCTCCTTTTGAGCAATACCTGTTCTACTGAAGTGTTGCTCTCATACTTCAGCTCAGGGAGTTTGATGTTTCGCGAGGATAACGGCGGAGTCTCCCGCTCAGCCGCCAGGCGTTGGCGGAAAACGAACCATCCCCCAATCCCTCCGGCGATGAAGACAATTATCAAAATGATGAATAAAGGTATCCTTCTCATCGTCCAGCATCTCAAGTTGCAAGCTATCTGATGGCAGGATTCAGCCGGATGCATCTGTGCGGCGTCAGCCCCACGCCGGAATATCCGGGTGTGGCGAAGACCGCCTTGGGAGCGGGCGGTTTATCCTGGTGGGGGGAATGAAAACTACGGGGTGGACCCAGGGATTATCGAGATGTGCGAGCGGGTGGTGCACCTGCCGATGCCCGGCGGGAAGCCCTCCCTGAATGTGGCGGCGGCGTTTGGGATTGCCGTCCGTACCTTGCAGTCAAGAATTACCCGTCTCAGGGTTCAGTTGCAGGGTTTAATAATCCAGCTTTTCTTGCCCTTCACTTTCATGGTGAAGTTGTAGGTCTTACCGCACCAGTTTTCGGTCGCCTGGTAGGTATCCGCCACCCACGAGAAGCGCAGCAACTGACCAGGACCGATGGTGACCGAGTAATCCACCCAGCCGTTCAAGCGTAGGGAATATGAGTGCGTTTTATCCGCGTTGAAAAATGCCCAGGTCGCCATCTTGCAGGGGGGAATCTTGAGATCGGCTTTTGCGCCCTTTACCTTCAAGTTGCCTTTCTTGGCTTTGTTCAGGCAACCCATATACACATATTTGTACTTGCCGGGGGCTATAGTTTTGGTGATGGTGGCGCCCTGGGCTATGCTGAAAGTATAGGGCTTGGCGCCGGTCAGGGTGACGGTGGTGGCTTTGGGCAGCGGATTGGTGATGGTGAGGGTGATGGGGACGTTCGCCGCGGCTGAGGCGTCGGGTGCAGCAGCCCGGGCGATGGCGCCGGGTTCGGGCGACCAGGTTGCCGTCAATAGAATCAGCGCCAATATGACAGGAACAAATCTGGTTTTGTTCATCGCTTACCCTCCCATGGAATAAAGAAAGATGGAGATTACCCTCTCCTTATCCTTATTCTAGGATTGTTTTCCTGGGAGTCAATAGGGAGTCTAAGGCGCGTTCTTCAGGTATTGGTCAAAGAAGCGGATGGTGCGGGTCATGGCGGCGCTGAACGAATTGGAGATGTTGTGGTTGTCGCCGGGGTAGGTGTGCAGTTCGACCTCTTTGCCGGCTGCCTTCAGCTCATCGTACAGGATT
>JBBIPD010000294.1:0-3962 GCA_037443025.1 Chloroflexota bacterium | reverse complement strand
CCAGGCTGATCACCGGGTTGTAAATATCTTCTGAAAGCAAGATTCTGCCTCCCAGATAGGCAAAGGGGATGGATGTCAGCGCAAAAGGGAAGAACAGCTTCCAGGAGAAACAGCCAGCCCGAAAAAACTTAAAAGCCGCAATAGAAGCTACCAGAATATTCAATACAAGCGCAGTGGATTTCATCTCGGCAGGCGCAAAACCAAACAACGCCATGACCGCCAGATAACTGGTAGCGCCAGCGTTGCCGACCGAGGCATAGAGCATGGCTGTAACGAAAAACAAAAAAGCTATTACCGTCGAGGAAGTATCCACGGTTTCCTGATTTTACCTTGTCGCAATACCTTAAACACGCGCCGGTTCTGGCTCCAGCGATATGGTTTCAGTTCCATCGTCATACGCCAGTAACTCGGCATAGCGTCCCCATTGGATCAAGGTATCAATCTGGCGTTCTGCCTCTTCGGGTGGAAACTCAAGGCTGAGGGCGGTAAGCACCACTTCGAGCTTGAGCTGATTTCTTTCAGATGCGCGCAACATATTTAACAACCAGCGCATGATAGGCAGGCGTCGGACGCGAGTAGCAAATATCTCTTTGCGCGCCAGAATGCTCGCCTCTGCAAAAGTCTGCCCCAAAGGGGTTAGCTCTATATCGCCTTTAGCGATCACCACAAAACCCAGCAGTTCGGCGGCTTCGGTGAGGCGTAAGAGGTGGTCTGAGTCTATCCCGAGTTCGTCTTCCAGCATGTAAATATCCTGTTTCGAGATTTCACTTTCCGCCAGGTTTTCCAACAATCCTGTCAAATCTCCAATGGAAATCTCCGGCAAACGGCGGGTGACGCCTGCCTCCCCAGGCGCACTTCCAAGCTCTTCTCTTTCAGAGCGAGTTTGCCCCGCCAGAGTGGCGTACACTTCGTCCACCATGGATTGAAACTCCGGCGATTTACGCTGGCGCGGATGAGGTAGATTAATATTCAATTCTGAAATGATGCGCCCCGGTTCTTTTTCCATGATAATTATGCGGTCTGCCATGAATACCGCTTCTTCGATGTTGTGACTGACCATCAGAATCGCTTTGGTAGGGATTTTTCCTTCGGTCCACAATTCCAGCAGCTCACCGCGTAACGATTCGGCGCTGAGCACATCTAAAGCCGAGAAAGGCTCATCGAGACAGAGCAACTCCGGCTCCACCGCCATCGCGCGGGCGAAGCCAACTTTCTGGCGCATACCACCAGATAGCTCACGTGGGTAAGCAGATTCGAAACCGTCCAGCCCCACCCGGTCTAACAGGTCTTCAGCGCGCCTTAACCGCTCATGCATTTCGATACCTCTGACCTTGAGCGCCAGTTCGACATTATCTATCACGCTCAACCAGGGGAACAAAGCAAAGGTCTGAAAAACAATCGAGGCATACGGATTAACCCCGTGCAGCGGTTTTCCGCGGTAAAGCACAAGCCCCTGGGAAGGCTCTTGTAAACCGGCGATGATGCGCAGGAGTGTGCTTTTTCCACAACCTGAAGGTCCTAGTAAAGCGACAAACTCACCCTCCCTCAGAGTCAGGTTGACATCTTCCACAGCGGTAAAGCGACGTGCGCCGCTTCCATAAATCTGGTAGATATGTTCAAGGCGCAATAAAATTTCATTATCCATTTTGATTACTCCATACGAAATTTATCTTCTGCCAGTAAATAAAGCCGTCTCCATAGCAAGCGATTGATCAAAATGACGGTCAGGACCATGGTAAGCGTGGCTGCCAGTAAAAGTGGATAATTGCCAGTGGCAGTAGCCTGGGCAATCATAGACCCGATGCCCGTGACCGAAAGCGTCCTCCCACCAAAGGTCTGGTATTCGGCGACGATGCTGGCGTTCCATGCTCCACCGCTGGCTGTGATTGCGCCGGTGATGAGATACGGAAAAATTGCCGGCAGAATCAGGGTGCGCCAACGTTGCCTTCTATTGAGTTGCAACAATTGGGTGGTGTACTTTAAGTCTTGCGGGATGGCGCTGGCACCGGCGATAATATTGAAGAGCAGATACCACTGGGTGCCCATCAACATCAGCAGCACGGCTGCCAGGTTCAAGCCCCCAGGCAGGTTCAAAACAAGGAGTAAAATCACCGGGAATAGCGCCGTGGCTGGCACCGAGGCGGCTACCTGTACGATGGGTTGCAAAACCGCAGATAGGCGCCGGTTGGTGCCAATCGCCACCCCCAGTGGTATCGTCCATGCCAGGGCAATCAGCATGGCAAAGGTCACCCGCACTAAAGTAGATAAGACGCTCACACCAATTTGCGCCCATAGATTGGTTGAAACTGCGAGCAGCATCAATCCGGCGCGATACAAGCCATAGGCAATCAGCGCAACGATAACGACCCCGATAGCGATTCCGATCCAACGCCCGCCTGTCTTACCTTTGTTCACATCCGCACGCGGCGAGAACCGTCGCACCATGGCGAGATCTATCGTCTCAAACAATGGGGTAAATACGCGCTCTCCCAGCCACTTGAAAATTCGAGCGCTGCTGATTAAATCGTAAAACCAGGAGGTCGGCGGCTCGTCGTTTTCGACCATTTCGATTTTGAACCGATCAGACCAGGCGATTAAGGGTCGCCAGACCAACTGGTCGAGCAGCACCACCAGCAGGATTAATGCGCCTAAGCCCCAGGCAATTGCAATGTAATTGCTTTGATTGGCAGCTTCAGACAGGTATGCCCCCAAACCAGGCAGACGGAAGTCACGCGATCCTACAGTAAAGATTTCTGCTGCCATCAGGAAAAACCAACCGCCAGCCCAGGACATCATGCTATTCCATACCAGACTGATGGCGCTAAAGGGTAATTCCAATTTTACGAACCGCATCCAGGTGTTCAAACGGAAGATAGCGCTTGCCTCGCGCAATTCTTTGGGGATGGTGGTGAGGGATTGATACCAGGCAAAGGTCAAATTCCACGCCTGACTAGTGAAGATGAGGACAATTGAAGCCAGTTCGATGGCAATATTTTGGGGCAGGATTGCACTCAGGCTAAGCAGAACAACAGGTAGAAAGGATAAGATTGGAACGCTCTGAAGCACATCCAGCAGGGGCATAAGCAATTGCTCGGCGCGACGATTGTACGCCGCAGCGCGTCCATAAACCAGGGTGAACAGCATTGAAAGCCCATAAGCGGCGGTCATACGTCCCAGCGAAAGGGTAGCATACCAGGGTAAAGCCCTTGGCGCCAGGGATATCTCTGGACCGGCGACAACTTCAGGGGCGTTAAAGGCAAGGCGAATGCCCAGATACAGGAAAACCGCTATAACAATCAGGGCGGCGACATCGCCCCAGGTGAAGAGCCGGTTGCCTCTTTGAGGCGTGCGAAAGATTTGGGAAGTTTGCGCCATATTATTTCGTCACCCGAAGCGATTTCTTCTAAACCCTAAAGTTGCCCTGTACAGCGGGCTTGAAGTGAAATAAATTATGGATGACCTGGTTCAGATCATCCAACATAAGGGAGACATCTACTTGCAATGGGATGGACCGGTTGTAGGTCATCGAGCGCCTCCTGATTTGAATTAACCCCGGAGTCGCCCGATGGGCGTCGCAGTTCCAGGGCTAAATGATCCGCGAACTACGGAAGCCGGGATCATCGCCAGGGTCAGAAATTGACTCTGAATCTCCCAGCACAGTGGGTATAAATGGCTGAATCAACATAGGTAAAATTATATCTTAAGATTAATTTGTTGAGATAAAGATGTTATCAATTTTGATTTATTATGGTACATCCTAAAGGCGCAATCAATCCGTTATCAGGCTAAAAGTAGAGTGGTGGTCGTGATTGAAAAATATCAAACCCTCAAATGGGAGATGAGAGGAATTCCGCTCTGGCTGATTCGCGAATATCTGGTTGAGATGGGCGGGCGGGAAATAACCCCTAACTTAATAGAAGGCGAAGGTTGGATGGTCACCCTCAGTCAAATGGCAGATTACC
>JBBIPD010000293.1:0-3982 GCA_037443025.1 Chloroflexota bacterium | reverse complement strand
GAAGATGGCTGCCCGCGCCAGGGTGCGCGTGATTAGCCAGTCCCCCAATGCTGCCAGAGCCAACCAGGTGAAAAATACCGGGAAGCGGGTTTTCATTCGGGTAACCTGAAGTAGATAAAAGCGCCAATGATGATCAGCAAGGCAATTGTGCCAAATATCAGCAAGCTGCTATAGCGGGAGATGAGAAAACCCTGGGCGCCTGTTTCCGCAGCGGGGATAGCCTGTTTCCGAGGCAGATTGCTCAATTGTAGACTCACCCATTGGGAGGTTGATTTTTGCCCATTGCGCTCCATATTCGCCCCATCCCAAACTGCAAACGCGACAGAATATACTTTCCCTGGTGAAAAAGAAATATCATCCTGCTCCGGCGACTCCAGTTCGCGGCTGAAAATGACCTGCCATTTCCCATCATTCCATTCGCCAAAGCCCTGAACATTTTGCCCATCTATTGGCTGGGATGTGAGCGAGCCGAACCCCCCAGCGATAAGGTCTTCCACGGGTGTGGTATAGGCGGGGGAAGCAAGCAGGTTACCTGTTTTTTGGGCGGGGAGGTAACTCGTATCCGAGTATTCCTTGATGGAAGCCAGTTTGCCCACTTCTGCCTGTGTAAAGGGATAATAGTCCACATACATATTTGGATATTGATTCTCCATCTCCTTGCGAGCGATAATGTCTGCCTGCCAATCGGCTTTCCAGTGCCAAATATTGACATTTCCTCCTTGTTGTCCCATGCAGAAGAATGGCTGACCTTGCACCAGGGGGAATTGAAGGGCAACCGCATCGCGAAATTCTTGTATGGCTACACTGCTGTTATCCTGCGTTGAATCTGACCATTCGATGAGGAAAGCGATTTGGGAGGAGTTTTGCAACGATCGCACGCTCACTGATTTGATTTTTGTATCCAGAAGGAAAGGTTTGGCGACATTTTGCGCGCTAAGCGGCACCTCAACCGCTGTAGCCTGTTGCCAGAGTTCTGAGTTGGGGTCTTGGATTGGTAGGTTGCCATCTATCCAGCCAGCATATACGGAGATTCCTTGCGAGGTGGCAAGGGGAATTTTGTAGAATGTCAGGATAAATGCGCAGCTAAGGATGAGGACAAAGAGAAAATGTTTGCGTTTGATCATAACCGCACCTATTTGCTTACAGATTCGATTCGGCGATGGCGCAGCCCGCGCAGGTATAGTCGGGGTTATAAGGAGTTGGCTTTTGCTCAAAGTCCACCGGCTTTGTTGGATTAATGCCTAAACGAGAAACCTCGGCTGAGATAAAACTTTCTAAGAGTTGAGCGATTCTCATATAGGGGGACTGTAACCCGACTTGACCTAAGCGTTCGCTTGTTGACCTCTCCATTGATTTGAGAAATTGGGAAACCCAGCGAGCCAGGTGATCCTGTAAAAACTGGGTTTGAGCATCCACACAGATTTCAACCAGATCATTCAGTTGGCTCTCTCTGGCGTATGCCTCTTTGAGGGTTAATAAATACATGAATTCCAGCTCGGTCGCCAGATGATCGGGGCGCTCGCGGATAGTTGCGCCAATTTTGAAGCCAAAAGCCCGGTAGAACCCCGCAATATCCGCCAGTTCCTGACTCTGGCGAAATTCATGCGGCAAACCCAATTCGGTCTCGTACACCAGAGATCCCGTCAGTCCAAAAATATCCCGGTAATGCCTCTGCAATGTTTCCAGAGTCAAATCCGGGAGATAATTGATACTTTCAGAATTATTCAAAACATTCAGCTCTCGGAGGATATCTTCCAATAATGGAATGTCCATGGTCCAGTTTTCTTGCGGGTAAATCAGAGCATGGGAAAAGAAATAGTATGCTTGAGCGCGTTGAATGGTTTGATGAATCATATGGAGTTCATCCTTTCGGCAGGGCGTTCGATCAGCGGCTCGACTACACTGAGTCTGACCGCTTCACGCCCTTTCTGATCGAAACCGATGACCGTATCGTTGAACATCTGCCAGGGCTTCCCGTCTACCTCGGTTTCCAAAACCAATGGACCCTCTTCGATTTCATAGCGGAAAATCATCTTTTGCGTCGTCCGAAAAAGTTGCAATACCGCCAGGGTCTCACGCGAGGGGGCTGCATAGCGCCTGATGGCGTCGTCCACACCCGGACCGAACATTTGTCGCAGATACGCCCTTGGCGCCCAGCGAGGGGGAATATAGTACACATTGGGTTCTGTCCCAAACTGGGGATAGAGCGGCAAGGCGATTTTATCAACCATGATCAGGTGATAGAGGGGATGCTGAGGCGCCTTGACCCAGGATCCATCTTCAGCGATGTCAACCAGCCCGTTTAGACGAATCTTCCCCGGACAGACCGCCATGCACCGGGTTTCCATCGGAACCCCGTCTGACAATGGGTCAGTCCCTTCTACCCTTGGGTAGCAGGCGACACACTTCTCGCTGGTATGGGTTGTGCCCCGATACATGGACTTCTTGTAAGGGCATTGTTCCACACACTTCCGGTAACCGCGACAGCGAGATTGGTCAATCAGGACGATTCCATCCTCCTGCCGCTTGTATATCGCTTTGCGGGGGCAAGCCGCCGCGCAAGCCGGGTAGGTGCAATGATTGCAGATGCGCTGGAGATAAAAGAACCAGGTCTGATGTTCGGGGAGTGAGGCGCCTTCCGTGCTGATGCCCAATTTATCGCCTTTATAGGCGGTGGCGGTATCTTCGTAGAAATTTGGGGCGTTCCATTCTTTATCTTCCGGTAAGTAGCCCAGAGCCTGCTCGTTTGAGTTTATCGCTGCCTCGGTGATGGTCATTCCATTGTAGACTCCGTAAGGAGACCGCTTGCTTCTTTGCCCTGTATCCCATTCAGCGATTTGACCGCTTGCCTTATGCGCCTCATCTAACTTTTGCAGGATTTTTATGTCCCAATGTTGGGGATAACCCCCATAAGGCTTGGTTTCTACGTTATTCCACCACATGTATTCCTGTCCCTTGGAAAAGGTCCAGGTGGATTTACAAGCGCCGGTGCAGGTCTGGCAACCGATGCAGCGGTTGATATTGAAGATAGCGACAAATTGTTTTTTGGGATGCGACTCATCGAAGACATAGCTCATCTTTCGCCCAAGTTGCCAGTTATACACTTCAGGCATGGTTCACCTCCGTTGGCGTCATGCGATACCTGGCGCAGGTCTGTCGAACCAGATCTATCACATAGTCTTCGCCTTTCAGGCGATATATCCTGTGGGTTGCCATGAACATTGGGTGAACGAAAAGGGTCATCAGCCGGCGTTCGTCCCAACCCATGCGAACATACTCCTCGATAATATTTTCTGCCATACGTTCAAGCTGACCCGCTTCGCCGGGTAATACCATTCCCACAAGCTCCAAGGGGTCTTCATCGACGAATTCATCTCTCGGCATCTGAGGTTCTCCTGTGATTATTTGACTTCGATCGTATCGCCATTGATATATCGTTGCATGAATTCACTTTCGTGCCCAGGGGTAAAACCGGTTTTCGTGGGCTCCCACTTCCCGACGCCGTTTAAACCGCCATCTTCTGCCTTGACAATCTTGACCAGGGTCTCCTTTGGAACTGTGTTCAACGCGTGGTTATCTGCTTCACCCCCAAAGATGAACTGGATGCCGGTTTTTTGCTTGTGAAACAACGTATCTGTCTGGTGCATGGGCATTGACCAGTCGCGGGTTACAGATTGTTGGGATCCATAACGCAAATTCGCCATATAACCTGTTCCGGGGGATTTCGCCAGTCCATCTGGGCGGGTTTCATGTCCTAATACCGATTTTTCGGTCGCCATGAACGGACCATGCTTGAGCATCACAATATGATATGGGTAGGCTGGATTGTATTTAACCCGCAGCATCAGACGCGCCACTTTGTAAAACGGATCGTCTGGTTTCCAGCCGATGTAGGGTCGGTCGGCTGGGTTGGCATCCACATAGACATAATCCCCGTCCTCGATTCCCAGGTCGCGCGCTGCCTGGGGGTTTATATGGAGTT
>JBBIPD010000292.1:0-4003 GCA_037443025.1 Chloroflexota bacterium | reverse complement strand
TGGGCTGTCAGAAACTCGTGGTCTATGCGTGGATAATAATAAAAACCTTCCAGTTGGGCTGCGCTGGCGATCTTGAGCAGATTTTGGTATCCGGTTTGGTTCTCAGCCAGCAGGAGCAAATGGGCAGATTTCTTATCCAATTGCGGATCGCGCTCTTGCATTCGCCGCGCCGCCAGATAGGTTTCTATTCCAATGATGGGTTTTAAACCGGCTGCCGTGGCAACATTGTAGAAATCTATCACACCGTACATTGTGCCATGATCGGTAATCGCCAGAGCCGGCATGTGCATCTCTTGGGCGCGATTAACCAGCTTCCTGATATTGCTAAAGCCATCCAGCAGGGAATATTCGGTGTGAACGTGGAGGTGGACGAATGACATCGCTAGCGATTTACTGCGGCAAAGGGTCAATGGAGAGATTCTTCGGTTGTTAGCCTTGAGGAAGCCCGGTGCGGGAGGTTTGCCCCAAATGCGATTATAGCACGCCAACCTTTCCGCTCGGAAAATGTTAAGATTAATATTTTCTTGCCCCGTATCTAATACCCGCAACATGATATCCAACTTCACCCAATAGATAAGGCGAATCGATGGGGATTTGGCGCCAATCTTGATACTGAAAATTGCTCAAAAGGAATAAAGTGTATAATTAAAACGAGCCGTCTTTCATTAATCCTTCACTCACGCCTATTTAATGAGCATTCGTATAAACTTCCACATTGATAAGGAGGCAATCTAATATGGACGCCAAGACTCTGGGGGCGCGTGCCCTTGCAATCTTCTTGTTCATGTCTCTCCTGGCGGTCGGACTTCAACAACCGAGCCTCGCCAACCACCATGAAACATCTATTCTCGCTCCAGAGGCTCCATCTTTAGCCCCCAGCTTATGGGCAACCCCTCTGAAATTGAATTTTGGACCTGTCGGCGTGGGTGAGCAGAGCGATATCCAGGTGGTGACCGTGAAAAACACCGGCAACGCCCTCCTGGCAAATTTTTCCAACACCGGTCTGAGCGCCCCTTTCCAATCTTCCAACAACTGCGCTTCAGGGGTTCAACCTGGAAACACCTGCACCTATTCCTTCTGGATGCTGCCTTCCACGCCGGGGGCTTTTAGTGCCTCGATCACCATCACCACCAACGCCGGGTCTTTTACTGTGGAACTTTTAGGGGAAGGCATGGCTCCACAAATCAGCGTCAGCCCGTTGAGCCTCGACTTTGGAACAGTACTCGCTTCACCCGAAAATTTGGATGAAAAATTGGCTGAACAGCAGATTGTCTATGTGCGCAATACCGGCTTGGCAGACGTGACCGGGTTCAGCGGAGGGAGCACACCAGAGCCGTTCACGATGACCAACGGTTGCACTTCCAGCCTGGCGCCCGGGGATACGTGTCAGATTTTTTACAACTTCTTCCCCACAACCGATGGAACTTTTACCGCGACATCCACAATCAACACCAATGCAGGGAGCTTCACCATCAGATTAATGGGTCAAGGGGAAAGTGAACCCAACCAGGTTGGCGGTCTGAGAGTAACCCCGCGCGAAATTGATTTTGGACCGGTAGGTTTAGGCAACGACAGCGCCCCCCAGGATATTATCCTCACCAACCTTTACACTGCCACCTTTATCACAGATTTTGCCATCAGCGATGTAAGCCCGGCATTCACCTATACCCACACCTGCAACCAAAGCCTGGCGCCGGGAAATAGCTGCGTTTATTCGTTTCGGTTCGTCCCATCCCAGGCTGGCAAAGTCAGCTTTACACCGGTTATCTCCAATAATCTGGGCAGCTTCCCAATCGTCCTGCATGGTACAGGCGTTGCTGCGGACATGAGCATTACGCCGTTAAGTTTAGATTTTGGTGCGATCCTGACCGGCACCACCAGCGCTCCCCAATTTGTCACAATCAAGAACACAGGCTTATCCAAGTTGGATGATATCTATCCTTCAAACGTGAACCCGCCCTTCAGCGGGTCGCAGAATTGCGCTGATGGATTGCTGCCAGGGGAAACGTGCCAATTGACCTTTAACTTCTCCCCGATTGAATACGGTCGTTACATCTCATCCACCATCACCACCGGCGCAGGGAAGACAGTTCAAATCATCCTGCAGGGCGGGATGGAGTTACCCCAGGTAACAAAGACCTTCCTTCCAGGCGCCATCGCCCTGGGGAATTACTCCAATCTGGAGATATCCATTGACAATCCCAACCCTGCCGCCACCCTGTTTGATGTCCAGCTCTCAGATAACTTCCCGGCGGGTCTGGTGATTGCCTCCCCACTCACCTACTCACTCTCGCCGGAGTGCGGCACACCCAAATTCGCCCCGATAGCCGGACAGAGTTCTATCACCTTCAGCGAAGGCACCATCCTGGGGGATCAATCCTGTCGAATTCGGGTTAATGTGACCGCCCCCGTAGTTGGAAAATACTCAAACACCACCAGCCCTGTGATTTCCATGTATGGCGCGGGAGCCCCCGCCTCAGATGAGTTGATCGTGGTAGATGCCTTCAGAAGTTATATGCCTTATATCCACAAGTAAAACGCGACGAAACCCGTAGAGGAGCAAGTTGTCATGGAGTATCGTAACCTCGGACGTACCGGGCTAAAGGTTTCTGAGTTATGCCTTGGTACAATGCAGTTTGGATGGACAGCATCGCCTGAGTTATCCCGCCAGATTCTAAGTGCCGCATATGAGGAAGGCATCAACTTTATAGACACCGCGGATATTTACTCACGGTGGGTGGAGGGCAACCCTGGCGGAGTTGCCGAGACCATTATCGGAGAATGGATCAAAGAGGCTGGCATCCCGCGGCATGAGATCATCATTGCCACAAAAGTGCGAGGTCGTATGGGCGATGGTCCAAACGACGAGGGTCTCTCGCGCGCCCATATCATGCAGGCGGTTGAGGCTTCTCTGCGCCGTCTGGGCACAGATTACATTGACCTGTATCAGGCGCATTGGTTCGATGAGTCCACCCCGATAGAGGAAACCCTCTCAGCATTTTCAAACCTGGTCGAGAGCGGTAAAGTGCGCTACATTGGCGCGTCCAATTATCCCGCCTGGCGTCTCACCGAGGCTATCTGGGTGGCTGAACTCAAAAATCTGACAAGGTTTGATAGCCTGCAACCCCATTACAATCTGGTCAATCGGGCGGAATTTGAACGTGAACTGGCAGACGTCTGCCGCCGCTACCAGATTGGGGTTATCCCTTACAGCCCATTGGCGGGAGGCTTCTTATCTGGCAAGTACCGTCAGGATGCAAACGTCCAGAGCGCACGAGCGGGAGGCGTTCGCAAGTATTTCACCGACCGCAATTGGAATTTACTGGGCGTCATCGAGAAAATCGGAGCTGAGCGCGGGGGATACTCGGTCTCCCAAATCGCTCTCGCCTGGCTGCTGAGCGACCCCCTCATCACCTCTCCGATTATCGGACCACGCAATCTGGAGCAGCTCCAGGACAATCTTGGGGCAGCCGGTTTGAGGTTGCTACCCGAAGAGAAAGATCTGCTGGACAAAGCAAGCGATTGGAGGAATTAGAAAGGGCAAGGTTTTCGGTCAGCAGAACCACCATCCGAGAAAACGGGAGGTATCTCTATGAACGAACGGGTTGAGTATGATTTGAAATCAGTTAAGCTGCCGCGATTAGCAGGCGCTGGCTTTAAGATTTTCACCGGATTGATTGAAAACCCCGCTACTCGCAGCCTGCTGATTGGGCAATTGCTCAAGAACGCTGGCGTGACGGGCTTCAGGGAGGTCATTGTAGACGAGCCGCCAACGTTCTATCCCATTCACCGCAGCGAAGAAGCGAAATCACCGGGGAGGGGGGAGATAACCCTTCAGGATTGGGAGGGACTCGATCTGCCCGCCCCCCCCCAAAAGGGCTTCAGGGTCAGGACCATTCGGGAATACGCCGCGGCGTACCGGCAGGGCGTCACCCCCCCCGAGGAGGGTGCTCAACGCCTGTTGGCAATCTGCCAGAGCAACAACCCCCAAATGCACTTTTTC
>JBBIPD010000291.1:0-4011 GCA_037443025.1 Chloroflexota bacterium | reverse complement strand
TGCTACCGGGAATGTGGTGGGTATGCTGATTGAAGAACGGCTGGCAATCGGTCATACCCTCATCAGCATCGTCAGTTCCAGGCGTGGCAGCGCGATTGCGGAACATCTGCGAGACCAGGGATATGCGGTGACGGAAGTGCCGGCGCGAGGAAAGGATGGAGCTGTTTCATTGTTGAATGTCAGCGTGTTGCGCAAGAACGTGGAACGGGTGCGTAAAATCGTCAACGATGTTGACCCGGATGCGTTCATCACCGCCGAGGATGTGCGCCCCATCCGCCGGGGTTTCTGGCGAGCTTGAGTTTGGGCAGTATGTGGCTCAGCCTTGTTTCGGGTTTATTTATTTTTGGGCTGCGCATCGTAGATATATCGCTTTACACGCTACGCATCATCATGATTGCCCGCGGTCGGAAGGCGCTGGCTTTTACTTTTGCTCTCTTTCAATCCCTGATCTTCGTCACAGCCATTCGCGCCGTCCTTTCTAATCTGGATAAACCCTTAATGGTGCTGGGATATTCGGCGGGTTTTGCCACCGGTCTGGTGGTGGGGATGTGGTTGGAGTCGCGCCTGGCGATAGGTTACACCCATCTGCGCATCATCAGCAGCGGGAGGGGGCAGGAAATCACCGAAAGGCTGAGGCGCGAGGGTTTTGGGGTGACCGAGGTTGCCTGCCGGGGGCGAGATGGCATGGTAGACCTGTTGAATTGTAATGTGATCCGAAAGGATACGGAACAGGTTGTTGCCCTGGTGACCAGGATTGACCAGAACTGTTTCATCACTGCCGAGAATGTGGTCTCGGTAAGGCGCGGATTCTGGCACCATTGAATCCAAAAAATGCCAACCTGTCACAATTCTGTGACATCTGTCATGAGCGAAAGAGGATGATTAAGGATTGACCCGCTCGCCAAAAAAACTTACCATCTAAGTCAGGTTTATTGGTAGAACAATCACTTTAATATACGGGTATGCGCGTTCTGTGATCTTCGTACCTGAAGCGATATTGTTCAAGGAGAGACCTGATGGATGCCTTAATATTAGCTCGCCTGCAATTTGCCATCACCACAATCTACCACTTTTTCTTTGTCCCCCTGACCCTGGGACTTTCAATCCTGGTTGCTGTGATGGAAACCTTCTACGTCCGCACCGGCAGGGAGGTGTACCTGCGCATGACCAAGTTCTGGGGGAAGCTGTTTCTGATCAACTTTGCCATGGGCGTGGTCACCGGGATTGTGCAGGAGTTTCAGTTCGGGATGAACTG
The DNA here is from genome assembly GCA_037443025.1 of Chloroflexota bacterium. Taxonomy (GTDB): domain Bacteria; phylum Chloroflexota; class Anaerolineae; order Anaerolineales; family UBA4823; genus JAQBDA01. The sequence goes on along the minus strand of JBBIPD010000291.1, from coordinate 2,756 downwards.
GTCCGAATATTCGCGTTACGTGGGGGATATTTTTGGGGCGCCTCTCGCCATCGAAGCTCTGCTGGCGTTCTTTCTTGAGTCAACCTTCCTGGGGGTATGGATATTCGGTTGGGATAAGCTCTCAAAAGGGGTGCATGCGGCGACCATGTGGGCGGTTGCAATCGGTTCGAATATTTCGGCTTTGTGGATTCTGATTGCCAACTCCTTTATGCAAGAGCCGGTGGGTTACGCCATCGAAAATGGGCGGGCAGTTATGACCGATTTCTTTGAGGTGGTGTTCAACCCCAATATTTTCTACATGTTCCCCCATGTTTTGATGTCGGGTCTGGCGACCGCCGGGTTTTTCATGATTTCCATCAGCGCTTATCACCTCTTGCGCAAAAGGGAGACTGATTTGTTCCGGCGTTCGTTCCAGTTAGCCGCGATGGTGGCAGCCATCGCCTCAGTCGTTATCGCTTTGAATGGACACAGTCAGGCGCAACACATGATCGAATCTCAACCAATGAAGATGGCAGCCACTGAAGCGCTCTGGGAGACCGAAAGTCCAGCCTCTTTTTCGATATTGACCATCGGCAATTTGTCGGGCAGTGGGGAGGTGTTCTCGATTCGCTTGCCGCGCCTGTTGTGCCTGCTTGCCTACGACCGTTTCAATTGCACAATCCGGGGGATGAACGACCTGCAGGCGGAATTCGAAGCAATGTACGGACCGGGAGATTACACGCCGCCGCCAGTAATCCCCTACTGGTCGTTCCGGCTCATGGTTGGGTCGGGGTTCCTGATGATTGGGCTTTCGATTTACGCCCTGTTCCTGGTCATGGGCGAAATGTTCGATAGACGCTCGAAGGCGTTGAAGATTTTCCAATGGACGGTCCTCCTGCCTTACCTGGCAAATGCGACAGGCTGGTTGCTCACCGAGGTCGGGCGTTTTCCATGGGTGGTGTATCGCCTTGTGACGTTGGAGCAAGGCGTCTCGAACATCGTCTCGGCGGGCAGCGTCCTGTTCTCGTTGATTGGCTATATCCTGATTTATAGCGCTTTGATCGTCGCCACGGTTTACCTGCTTTTGAAATACAGCAAGGCGGGACCTGAACCATCCGGTCAGGCAGACGCCCCAGAATCCGATATGGGCAGCAGGGATATGCCCTCGCTGGTTGGGGCAGAGGACTGATATAGGGAAGGAGTGCTCCGATGGACTTGAACACAGTTTGGTTTATCTTGATCGCTGTCCTTTACATCGGTTTCTTTGTCCTGGAAGGTTTTGACCTGGGGGTGGGGATGCTCTTACCCTTCATCGGGAGGAATGATACCAATCGGCGGGTGGTAATCAACACCATAGGACCTCATTGGGATGGGAACGAAGTCTGGTTGCTGACCGCCGGAGGCGCGACGTTCGCCGCGTTTCCCATGTGGTATGCGACGATGTTCAGCGGTTTTTACCTGGCGTTGTTCCTGCTCCTGGCAGCCCTGATTCTGCGCGGGGTGGCTTTTGAATTTCGCAGCAAAGATGAGAACCCGAAATGGCGCGCCTTTTGGGATTGGTCAATCTTTGCCGGGAGCCTGCTGACGGCGCTTCTGTTGGGGGTGGCTTTTGCCAATCTGGTGCGGGGTGTGCCTATAGACGCCGATATGAATTACGTGGGCGGCTTTTTCAACCTGCTTAACCCTTATGCCCTTCTGGGTGGGATTGCGACCATCGCTATCTTCTTGCTGCATGGGGCGATCTTCTTGAGCATGAAAGCCTCGGGCGAGGTGGAAAACAGGGCGCGCTACGCAGCCAAAAAACTCTGGCTTCCGGTAGTCGCCATTATGCTGGCGCTCTTGATCGCCACCTACCTGGCAACGGACATCCTGGAGCGTCTGGGGGTTGACCCGTTCTTGATCCAGCTGACCTTTGATGCAGCCACCATGATAGTGGGATGTTTCTTGCGCAGGGATCGTTATGGCTGGGCGTTCGCCATGACGTCTGTGGCAATTGCCTTTGCCGTTGTGACCATGTTCCAGATTATGTACCCAAGGGTCATGATCTCCAGCCTGAATCCGGATTGGAGCCTGACCATCTACAACGCTTCATCCAGCCCGTACACGCTCCAGGTGATGACCATTGTGGCGCTCATCTTCGTGCCGATTGTGTTGGCGTATCAGGGGTGGAGTTACTGGGTATTTCGCAAACGGGTCGAAGGGAAACCGGAAAAGCTGACCTATTGACCCATGTGGGTTGATTAGCCTCTCAGCCATCAGCCTCGGGGGTTGATGGCTGTCTCCATTTTTATCCGATGAAACTGGACCGGCGACTCATCAGCTTAGCCAAATCTGCCCGCCTGGTTGTGGCGGCGAGCATCCTGTTTGGGTTCGCGGCTGGCATCCTGATTGTGCTGCAAGCGCGCCAGTTAAGCCGGGTGATCAGCCAGGTTTTTCTGTTCGGGCAAGATCTGGGGGGAGTGCGCGGTGGTATCCTGGGGTTGCTCGGTGTGATTCTCTTACGCGGCTTGATGGTGTGGGGCGCGGAGATGGCGGGGAGCCTCGCTGCTCTGCGCATCAAGACCGGGCTGCGTCAGGAGCTTTTCGAACATATCTTGAGCCTGGGTCCCCTGTTTGCCAGCCGGGAGCGCGCCGGGGAACTGGTCAACACCTGCCTGGAGGGAGTTGATGCGCTGGACGCTTATTTCAGCCAATACCTGCCCCAAATTTTCCTGGCTGCCCTGGTGCCGCTGGCTTTTTTCATTCTGATTTTCCCTCTCGCTCCACTTTCGGCGGTC
>JBBIPD010000290.1:0-4011 GCA_037443025.1 Chloroflexota bacterium | reverse complement strand
TCTGGAGGCAACAATCATGGGAAAAATAATCGGAATTGACCTGGGCACAACCAACTCGGTTGTGGCAGTGATGGAAGGCGGCGAGCCGGTGGTCATCCCCTCCGCGGAGGGAGAACGGCTGGTGCCGTCGGTGGTAGCCATCAACAAAAATGGCGAGCGGCTTATCGGTCGCGTGGCGCGTAACCAGGCGGTGGTCAACCCCGAGAACACCATTTTCTCGATCAAACGCTTCATGGGGCGAAAGTACAACGACCCCGAAGTGCAGCGAGCGATCGCGCGCGTGCCCTATAAAGTGACCGAAGCGCCAAACGGCGATATCCGGGTGGTGTTGGGCGGCAAAGAATACTCTCCGCCGGAGATTTCGGCGATGATCCTGGGCAAGCTGAAGCGGGATGCAGAAGCTTACCTGGGCGAGCCGGTCACCCAGGCGGTGATCACGGTGCCGGTTTATTTCAACGACGCTCAGTGTAACGTCACCAAACACGCGGGCAAGATCGCCGGCCTGGAAGTGCTGCGCATCATCAATGAGCCGACGGCGTCCTCTCTGGCGTATGGGCTGGACAAAAAGAAAGATGAGCTGATTGCGGTGTATGACCTGGGCGGCGGTACGTTCGATATCTCCATCCTGGACGTTGGGGATGGCGTGTTCCAGGTGCGCTCCACCAGTGGGGATACCTTCCTGGGCGGCGACGATTTCGACATGCGCCTGATTGATTACATCGCCGATGAGTTCAAGCGCGAGCACATGATTGATTTGCGCCAGGACCGACAGGCTTTGCAACCCTTGAAGGAAGCGGCTGAGAAGGCAAAAATCGAGCTATCCACCATGATGCAAACCGAGATCAACCTGCCGTATATTACCGCAGACGCCAGCGGTCCGAAACATCTGGTGATGACCGTGACCCGGGCGAAGCTTGAACAGCTCACCGCGGATTTGGTGGAACGCTCCATGGGTCCGGTGCGTCAGGCGCTCAAGGACGCCGATGTGGATGCCTCCAAGATCAACGAGGTGGTTCTGGTCGGTGGGATGACGCGCATGCCCGCGGTTCAGGAGGCGGTGCGTAAGTTGTTTGGAAAAGAGCCGCACAAGGGCGTCAACCCGGACGAGGTGGTGGCGATTGGTGCGGCGATTCAGGCGGGCGTGCTGGGCGGGGATGTCAAGGACATCCTGCTGCTCGATGTGACCCCGCTGACCCTCTCGGTCGAGACGTTGGGCGGTGTAGCCAGCGCGATGATCGAGCGCAACACCACCATCCCCACCCGCAAGAGCCAGATTTTCTCTACCGCCGCCGACAACCAGTCGCAGGTGGAGATTCATGTGGTGCAGGGAGAGCGACCGATGGCGGCGGACAACAAGTCGTTGGGCAGGTTCATCCTGGACGGCATACCACCCGCGCCGCGTGGCATCCCGCAGATTGAGGTCACTTTTGATATTGACGCCAACGGGATTCTTAAGGTGACTGCGCTGGACAAAGCCACCAACCGCAGCCAGCATATCACGATCACCGCCTCTTCTGGGCTGACCGAGCAGGAAGTGGAGCGGATGCGCAAGGAAGCCGAGGCGCATGCCGAAGAAGACCGACGTAAGAAGGAGCTGATTGAAAGTCGGAACACGGCGGACAACTCGGTTTACACCGCAGAGAAGGTGCTGCGAGATTTGGGCGAAAAAGTGCCTGCAGACCTGAAGAGCAAGGTGGAAGCCCAGGTATCGAAGGTGCGCGAGGTGATGAACAGCGAGAACGCCGAGTCCATCCGCAGGGAGACCGAGGCGCTGAATCAGATCGTTTCGCAGATTGGCGCAGCCGCATATCAACAGACCGGTCCGACCCCGCAGCAACCTGGCGATGGCGGAGGTTCGCAAGGACCCGAAGGCGAAGATGTGGTGGATGGAGAGTATCGCAGCGTATAAGCCACGCATTCTGGTTCAGGCTCAGGCGCTGAGATAGAAGCGCAGGATTGCAATCTGAGATGCTATGACGCAACGCGATTACTATGAAATCCTGGGCGTTCCGCGAAACGCCTCAAACGAAGATTTGAAGGCAGCCTTCCGGCGTCTGGCGCGCCAATATCACCCGGATGTCAACAAAGAGCCAGACGCCGAGGAGCGTTTCAAAGAAATTAATGAGGCGTACGCTGTGCTCTCGGATGCGGATCGGAGGGCGGCTTATGACCGCTTCGGTCACGCCGGGGTGCAAGGGGCGGGCGGCATGCCGGATTTCAGCGTTAATTTCTCGGATTTTGCAGACATCTTTGGCGATTTGTTCGGCTTTGGCGGGTTTGGCAGGACCACGCGCCGCGCCCGCAACGCGCCGCGCCGCGGCGCCGACTTGCAATATCGGCTGGAGCTGACCTTTGAGGAAGCCGTTTTCGGAGTCGAGAAAGAGATTGAGATCACCCGGGATGAGGTCTGCTCCACCTGCGGAGGGAGCGGGGCGGAGCCGGGCACATCCCCGACGCGTTGCGCAACCTGTAATGGGGCAGGCGAGGTGCGCCAGGTGCGGCAGACGATTCTGGGCTCCATGGTGCAGGTCTCCACATGCCCGACCTGCAACGGGGTAGGCGAGACGATTGCGACGCCTTGCCATACCTGTCAGGGGCGGGTCATGGAGCGGCGCACGCGCAAGAAACTGGTGACCATCCCGGCAGGGGTTGATACCGGAACCCAGATTCGCCTGGCGGGAGAGGGTCAACCGGGAATCAATGGCGGACCGAATGGGAATCTGTACCTGGCGGTGGAGGTGAAACCGCATAAATTCTTCCGGCGCAGGGATAACGATGTGTTGCTGGACCTGGACATCAACGTCGCCCAGGCAGCCCTGGGGGCAGAAGTGGAGATACCCACGGTGGACGGTCCGGCAAAGTTGAAAATCCCGCCTGGCACGCAGCCGGGAAAAGTGTTGCGCTTGCGCGGTAAAGGCGTGCCGCACCTGCGCGGCAATGGTCGCGGCGACCAGTTGGTGGTGATCAATGTCGAAATCCCCACCCGCTTAAGCGCCGAACAGCGCCAGCTCTTCGAAAAACTGGCGAAGAGCCTGGGGAGCGAGGTGCGCCCGGCAGAACGCAGTTTCCTGGACTGGCTGAAAGAAACCCTGGGCGGCTAGGGGTTAATCGAGCCTGAACAAGGTAAAATGGACAAAACCCCAAGGATTGGTCTTGGGGTTTTGTTTAACCAAGATCAACCGTTCAGAAATCTGATTTGTATCTGGGATGTGTGATGGAGAAACCTGAAGCCAACTGGCTCGAAGTCTCATTGATAGTGGATGGCGAGATGGCGGAAGCGGTCTCGGAGGTGTTGAGCCGGTTTGCGCCGGAGGGGGTGGTGATCGAATCGACTGCGGTTACTGCTGAGGCTGATGACAGCGAGGGACATCCGGTTGGTCCGTTGCGGGTGTGCGCCTATCTGGCGGTGGACGAGCGGTTGGAAGAGACGCGCCGGCGTCTCGAGGAGGCGTTGTGGTACCTGGGTCGGATTCGACCTCTGCCACAGGCGCAATACCGCCTGGTAAGACAAACGGATTGGTCGGAGAGCTGGAAGGAGCATTATCAACCGATTGCAATCGGGAAGCGGCTGATGGTGATTCCCGCCTGGTTGGAGGCGCCAGACCCAAATCGGGTGTCGGTGCGGATTGACCCGGGGATGGCGTTTGGCACCGGCACCCATCCCACCACCCAGCTTTGCCTGGAATTATTGGAGACCCATTTTCAGGAAGCGGCGATGCCTTTCGGGGATGTGATTGATGTCGGTTGCGGCTCGGGGATTCTGGCGGTGGCTGCCCTGGCGTTAGGCGCAAGCCGCGCCTTGGCGGTGGATATTGACCCTGAAGCGATTCGGGCGACCAGAGAGAACGCGGCTTTGAATGGGGTGTTGGATGCGTTGGAGATCGCTTCCGGCTCGGTGGGTGAGATTCGCCAGGGGCGATTCTTGATTCAGCGGGGAAGGCTGGTTTTGGTGAATATCCTGGCGCCGGTGATTATCAAGCTGCTGGATGAAGGTCTGGGGGAACTGCTCAC
>JBBIPD010000289.1:0-4052 GCA_037443025.1 Chloroflexota bacterium | reverse complement strand
TCACCTTCCAAAATTATAACTATTCTTGTCCTGTGGTTGCAAACTGGGTGATGTTTTTTTTTTTCATAGTAAGCGTTCTAAACCATCCTCGAATATGGTCACGAATACACGAATGGGGCATTGATTTAGCCTCGCCGCCGGTTGAGACCGGGGGTTGGGCAACGCCGTCCACGAAATCCGCACGAATAAACGAATGGAGGCATGGATTTCGGGCGGTCTGCAAGGTCGCTATGCTGGATGCTAATCTGTATTCGTTTATTCGTTTCATTATTCGGGGATGGCGTTGTTTCAAATTACCTTTATTCGTGCCATTATTCGAGGCTGGCGTTGTTTCGAATCACCATGCTAATTTAAACCACTTCAGATGGGCGCATGGGGGACATCGGTTACACTCTCCAGCGTTTGCTGGATGTTCGCAGATGAACGGATAGCGGGTAAGCGATGGTTACGCTGGCTTCGGCGTCGAATGAATTCGACGCCTGACAGGATGAAAGCCCGTTGAAACGGGTTAGGAGACGAGGTATTGCATGTTATGGCTCCACCAGCCAGATTTCCGGACCGAAATAAGGGGATGCTTCCAGGACGTGGACGCCGGGCGCCAGGAGATTGCCGAAGGGCTGGTCGAAGGTGTAATCCGCGTTGGGTTGGAGGGAGGCGCTCAGATTTCCCAGCTTGAGCGCCAGGGTGGCATTGACGCGGTTGATGACCTTCAGACGCTGGTCAGGGGTGACTTTCAGGCAGCGCGGGGCGGGGATATCGGGCATGATCTCGACCGTGACGACCGTCTCGCCGGGGTATTCGGCGCAGATGCCGGCGGCGGGCTGGTCGGAATAGGGCGTCGCCAGGGGCAGGGCGGAGAGGGTGGGCGGCGCGCTGGTGGGCGTGGACGGTGAGCTGGTAGGCGTGGGCGGGACGCTGGTGGAGGTCGGGGCGATGGTTTGGGTGGGAGGCGCGGTGGGCGAGGTGGTAGCAGTGGGGGTTGATGTCGGCGGCAGGTCAGCAGGGATCAAGCGGGCGCACCCGGAGAGGAAAAGGCAGGCGAGGAGCAGGATAGACAGGCGTTTGGTTTCGATCATCGGATAGATTACTCCTTATGCCCTTAGACGCTTCTGGAAGGTGGTTTGTTCCGGTGCTATGCGAGAGCCAGCCTCGAATGGGCGCCGCGAATACTCGAATGAGGAGGGTTCGTGGATTGGCGTAGGCTCTTATCTGCGGATGGCATCCATACAATCACTCTGATTATATACAAATTTTCATCCCGCCCCAAATTCCCGCTTATAATTCAATCCATCCACACCGGGCGGACGCTCAGGATAAAAGCCCGCCGTGACTGCCACCTGGACGAGGAGGCAGAACACCGATGCGCCTTGAAACGAAAACACCCTGGCTGGTTCTGACACCAGCATTGGCGGGCGCCTGCCTGCTGCTGATCTTCGGAATGGGCGGCATTGCCCGCGGCGCACCGCCCGAGGCGACGGTGTTTCAGCTCGCCAGCGAGACACCCACCCCCTCTCTAATCCTGACCCCATGGGGTTCTCCGACGTCAACCGCCACACTCAGCCTCACCCCCACATCCACCGTCACCCCAACCCTGACTCCCACACCCACCTCCACCCCCAAAGCGTCTATCTTCCTGCCCCTGATGCGCGTCTTCAAGACACCGCCGGTGGAGCTGTTAGACGCCTGGACTTCGGATTCGAACGGCGGCAAGGTGCAGGCGTTTCTGCCCGGGGCGGGGATGCGTTACAACGCCGAAGGGTTGAACAACCTGGGGGAGGCGGCGCTGGTGGGTCTGCGCTGGGATCAGAGCGGCGCCTGCGGAGCGACTCAGATATATAGCGACACCCTGAGCCTGCCGGTGGGCGCCTGGACGTTCAGCCACCCATTCACCGCGCCCGCCTGCACCGGGGTATTTTCATCCACCGCCACGTTGCGCTTTGAGGATTTGACACTCAGTCAATACAGCCCGTTTGTGGTCAATCTGCCGGGGTCAATTCAAATCAGCGTCCAACAGGGTTTCGACCGCTGCTATTATCCTGATTTGGATGAGATGCAGACCTGGTGGGATGAAAGCCCTTACCTGATCTACAACCTGTACATCGGCGGGGTGAGCTTTGCCTGCAAGGACCAGCCGCTGGACGCGGTCTGGGTGCATCAGACGGCGCAGCAGGGCTGGTATTTCATTCTCACCTGGGTCGGTCCGCAGGCGCCTTGCACCACGTATAAATACCGCATGAGTTCAAACCCCGAAACCGCCTACCAGCAAGGCAGGGACGAGGCTTTGGCGGCGCATAACGCGGCGGTGGGGCTTGGATTTATCGATCCGAAGGTGATTTATTACGATATCGAGGCGTATCCCAAAGCGACCACCAGTTGCCGGCAGGCGGTGAGCGCCTTTATGCAGGGCTGGACGGATAAGCTGCACGAACTGGGGGATAAGGCGGGAGGCTATGGCGGGGCATGCAGTTCTTATCTCTCGGATTGGGCAGACAACGATCCACCGCCGGATGATGTGTGGATTGCCCATTGGATACGGTCGTTTTATGACCCGGAGGTGACTGTGTGGGGCGCGCCCTGTGTGGATGACGGCTTGTGGGTCAACCACCAGCGGCTGAAGCAGTACACCGGCGGGCATAAGGAGACCTGGGGCGGGGTGCAGCTCACCATTGACAGCAACGTGCTGGATGGCGAGGTGAACGCCTTGCAGCCGAGCGGGGTGCAATCCCGTGGGCTGGCGGCTGAAGTGACGTTGGTCGAGCAGGGCGCGCCGTTGCGGGACGTGGGGCTGGTTTCACCTGTCCAGGGATGGCTGCTGGTGGACGAAAAGCTGCTCTGGACGGATGACGCCGGGGTCAGTTGGCGAGACATCACCCCGCCGCAGCGGGAAGCGACCCATCTCCTCGACGTCCTGTTTCTGGATGCGCATCACGGCTGGATGGCGGGCGTGATGGGCGAGGCGCCAGTGGTGTTGCGCACCCAGGACGGCGGGATTTCCTGGCGCGTCTCCCGTCTGCCGGGGGAGTGGAGCATAGACGACCTGCCCCAGAAGGCGCATCTGGAGGCGGTGGATGAGCGGACGGTTTTCGCGGCGTTGGAGCTGCCCTCCGGCAGCAGTTTCAGCCGGGGGAGGCTCTTCGCCAGCCTGGATGGCGGCGAGAGCTGGGAGGAGCGCAGCCTGCCCCTGGGCGAGGGCGTGGCGTTCGAGGACGCCCTGAACGGCTGGACGGCGGGCGGGGCGCGCGGCGATGAATTTTACCGCACGACCGACGGCGGATACACCTGGCAGGAGGCGGAAGCGCCCTTGGCGCAGGATCAGCTTGCGGCGCTGGGGTTGGAAGAGGCGTTGATGGAGCAGCTCCCCCCTGGAACGATTGCTTATTCTGCGCATAGCCAATATATTTGGGTGGTGGTGGAAGAAGGGGACTGCGAGGGGGATAAAAACGTCCCTGGCGGGAGGGTGACCTGCTCCCGACGCCGGGCTTTGCTCGCCAGCGATGATGGCGGTCTGACCTGGCGGGAGATTAATACCGCGGTCGCGCAGAGATAGGGTTATCGCCCCAGAGTCCCTCCGCTGCGCTCAGGGCAGGCAGCGGAGAACGATGAGACCAATAAATCACCACAGAGACGCAGAGAACACAGAGAGATCTAACAATACTCCGTGTTCTCTGGGTTTTCAGTGGTTAAAACTCTGCGTGCTCTCTGGGTTAAACTCTGCGTCTCTGCGTTGTATTTAATCTCCGGTGACGGCGAACCAGGCGCCAGTGGGGCTGGTGACGAACACCAGCGGGGCAAGGCAGGGTTGGGGCAGCGCCAAGGTGGTTTCGATTTTGGCGTTGCCGCCGCCATCCACCGCTGCGCCCAGGGTGGCGGGGAAGAGACCCGTGGTCACGTTCTCCACGCTGCCGTCGCTTTTCAGGCAGCTCACGATCGCCCGGAAGTTGGGCACGGTGTTCCTGCCCTGGTTTGGACCGGCGGCGAAGACCAACCCCTGCACGTTGATCTCCAGCTTGCCGCTGGCTTTAAGTTCGCCCTTGGCGGAAGAGCTCGCCCAC
>JBBIPD010000288.1:0-4056 GCA_037443025.1 Chloroflexota bacterium | reverse complement strand
CAACCTCGTTTCGGATTGTGGGGGCGCTGGGTGCTCGCCAACGCCATCGGCGAGTTGCTTGGTTTGGGGCTGACCTTCGCCGCCGGTTACACGGTGGTCGCGTTATTTGGTGAAGCGCAGACCAACCTCGCCAACCTGGTGCAGTTCCTTCTAATGACCGCCACCGGTGCCATCGAAGGCTCCATCGTTGGCTACGCGCAGTGGAGCGCCATGCAGCCCGACTTGCCACAGATCACTCGCCGCCCCTGGCTCCTGGCGACCATCTACGGCGCGATCGCTGCCTGGTTCCTGGTCTCGCTGCCCGTCACCCTGATGAATATGAATCAATCCGCCACGCAAACGCCCATGCAGGAGCCACCCCAGGCGCTGGTACTGCTCATGGCAGCCGGAGCAGGCATTGTTGCCGGCGCCATCTTATCCTTCTTCCAATGGCGCGTTTTACGCACAGCTCTCTCAAAAGCCGGGTGGTGGATCCCCGCCAACAGCCTGGCATGGATGCTGGGCATGCCGGTCATCTTCCTCGCCACGGGCTCTTTCCAGGCAAGCACCCCGCCCTACGAGATCGCCCTCACCCTGGCGCTCGCCATCCTGACCGCCGGGGCGCTGGTTGGCGCAGTGCACGGCGCTTTCCTGGTGTGGATGGTGAAGCATCGCGAGAAAATAGCAGGAGGTATCACCGAAAAATAAGGTTTTGGGCGCTACGCGCCCAAACCCTTATTTTTCGGTCTTCCCCCCTTCTCCAAAGCGAAGCGTGGGGAAGGAGGTGCAGGGGGGATGGGGTTAGGCTGCGATTAATATGGTATTCTTTAGGAATACAATTGCCAATAGACCAGACATGCCACAGGAGCCACAAAATGACCCATACCTGCACACTCATCGAACTACCCGCCCAACCGGCACTCTCCGTGCGCGCCCGGGTGGATGTGGAAAAGCTGCCCGAGCTGTTCGATAAAGCCTACTCGGGGGTCGTCAAATACCTGGGGGAATTGGGCGAGATGCCCGCTGGCGCCCCCTTTGCCGCCTACTACAACATGGACATGCACGACCTGGATGTGGAGGTCGGCTTTCCGGTGGCGAAGGTCCTGCCCGGCAAGGGCGAGATCCAGTCGGTAGAAATTCCAGGCGGCAAATTCGTGGCGTGCCTGCACGTGGGAGCTTATCACACCCTGGGCGCAGCCTACGACGCCCTGCAAGAGTTCGTCAATGAGAAGGGCTACACCGTCACCGGCGTGGCGTACGAGTTCTACCTCAACAGCCCTACCACCACCCCCGAGGATGAGTTGCAGACCCAGGTGCTCTTCCCCCTGGCGCAAGGGTAGGCGCATGGATACGCCACAAGATTTCGCCACCGCTGCCTTCCAGGCCGGTTACTCTTGCTCGCAATCCGTTTTAGGCGCCTTCTCCAGTCGCTACGGGCTGGCTTTCGACCTGGCGAGGCGCATCGCCGCACCCTTTGGGGCAGGCATCTCCCGCCAGGGACAAATATGCGGAGCGGTCAGCGGCGCCCTGATGGTGATCGGTCTGCACGCTTGGGACGAAAACGAGGATATCCGCACCAATAAGGAGCGCATCTACCTGCACTCGCAGCAGTTCTTACAGCGCTTCTCCGAGCGCCATGGCTCGGTCCAGTGCAGCCAGCTCGTGCATGTGGATTGGAGCGACCCTGATAAGGTGCAGCTCGCCCGCCAGGATGGGCGCTTCGACACCCTCTGCCCTGTCTTTGTGCGGGATGCCGTGGCGCTGCTGGAGGAGTTCATCGGGCAACATTGATAAAAGATTCAACGCAGAGTTCGCTGAGTTTGCTGAGAGAGCGCAGAGTTTTTTTATAATAACTCGGCGTTCTCTGTGTCTCTGCGGTGATATTTGATAAATCTCCGCCCTCTCGGCGTCTGAGCGGTGCAAATCCCTCTTTCCAGGCTATAATCAACCCAAAACTACGTGAGGAGATCAGCATGGACTACCCCAACTTTCGTTTAGACGACCAGGTGGCGCTCGTCACCGGCGCCAGCATGGGCATCGGCTATGGGCTGGCGAAGGCACTAGCCAACGCCGGCGCCGCCGTCATCGCCGCCGCCCGCAACGTCCCCCGGCTCATGCAGCTCGTGGATGAAATCAAGCGGGAGGGCGGTCAGGCGGAAGCCCTGGAAATGGACGTCTCCGATTTGGAGCAGATTCGGCGCGGTTTCGAGACCGTGCAGGAGCACTTCGGCAGGCTGGATATCCTGGTCAATAACGCCGGGCTGGGCGCCAACCACCCCGCCCTCAGCGTCACCGAAGCCGATTGGGACGAGATGATGGCGGTGAACCTCAAGGGATTATTCTTCTGCTGCCAGGCGGCGGGTAAGATCATGCTGGCTCAGGGTCATGGGCGCATCATCAACATGAGCTCGCAAGCCAGCGTGGTGGGCATCCGTGACCACGCCGTCTATTGCGCCACCAAAGGCGGGGTCAATGCCCTGACCCGGGTGTTGGCGCTGGAATGGTCGGCGCAGGGCGTCACAGTCAACGCCGTCGCCCCAACCTTTATCTACACCCCCGGCACCGCCGAGCGCCTGGACGACCCTGCCTATCTAAAGGGCGTGCTGGAGCGGCTGCCCATCGCTCGCGTCGGCAGCATCACCGACGTGGCTGCGGCGGTCATTTACCTGGCAAGCCCGGCGGGGGGGATGGTGAACGGTCACGTCCTGCTGGTGGACGGCGGCTGGACGGCGCAATAAGTTCAAGGAAGGACTAACCGCAAGAACGCTCCTCTCAGCGGTAAACTCCTTCCTTGGGAGAACCCTGCGACAGCCTGGGGAATGCCCTCCCGCATTGGCTGAAATTGGGTAGAATATTGGAAATGGCAGAGCGCGACCCCCAGCAATCAAAAAAAGAGGGCGAAACCAGCCCACCCGCACCCGTCTACCCCGCCGCCACCCTGGCGTTCTACGGACCCAACGACCAATACGCCACCAAAGTCGTCGCCACCCTGGTCTTATCCGAATCCGACCATCACGGCAGCGTCTCTCAGAAATGGCGCATCCAGGAAGGCGACATCCGCAACGACCCCGGAGTGCGCCGTCAAATCCTGGAATTTATGCAAACCCACGGCGTCGTGCGGGTGGTCATGGCAGACCGCATCATCGGCTGCCCCCATGAAGAAGGGGTGGACTACCCGCGTGGCGAGCAATGCCCCTATTGTCCCTTCTGGGCGACCCACGACCGATGGACGGGTAAGCCCACCAATCCTTGAGCAACCCCGGAGGTGCAATGAAAGGAAATAGCGTTTTCAAGTGGGTAGCCTGGTTGTTTCTCGTCATCGGCGTCGGCTTGCTCATCGGCGCAGCTTTCGCCGCCCTGAACAGCGTCCGCTTGATTCAACAGGGCGTCCGCGCCACAGGCAATGTGGTGGACTTTGTCGAAAGCTACGACGAAGAAGGCACCCTCATGTATTCTCCCGTCTTCGTCTTTATAGACGAAAACGGACAGGAACACCGCATCCAGTCCTCCTATTCCAGCTCTTCCCCCGGCTACACCCGCGGGCAGATTGTGGATATCGTCTATCCCCGGGGCAACCCCGAGGGCGCCCGCATCCCCAACGCCTTCAGCTATTGGGGGGTGACCCTGATTCTGGGTTTTATCGGGATTACCTTTGTCTTCTTTGGCGTCATGGCGCTGTGGAAAATCGTCCCCGCCGTCTCCGGCATGGAGAAAGAATTTACGGTAACCTTCGGTTCGGGGTCTGATGATAATTAGCCTGTTCACCCCTTAAACAGGCTAAAGCCTGTTCCACAGCGTAACACGGGCTTCAGCCTGTCAGAATACACCCTCTGCCCAGGGTCAATCATGCAAAAAATCGCTCAAACCCTTGCCCTCCCCCTCACCATCCTCAGCGTCATTGTTGTCCTGACGAGTATGGCAGGCATTGCCCTCACCTGGGAATTCCGCCAGATGGCTCTCGAAGAACTTCTCCCCCGCCTGGACGCCATCGAGAGCGACCTGCGCGCCGCCCAAAGCGATTTGCAAACCGTCAAAACCGAACTGGACGCCGCCCAAACCGAAATAGACGCCCTGCAA
>JBBIPD010000287.1:0-4058 GCA_037443025.1 Chloroflexota bacterium | reverse complement strand
CATCTGGAGCTTCAAAACCAAAGGACCCCTCTGGGCAACCCCCGCCTCCGATCCGGATTGTGAGTGTATCTACCTGGCTTCGATGGATCATCACCTTTATGCAATAGATGCACAAACTGGAAATCATAGGTGGGTCTCTGAAGACTTTGGCGGATCGATTGTAAGCGCCCCCGCATTCGGAGAAGATGGGGTATTATATGTCGGGACTTTCGCGAGCGAAATCCTGGCAATTGATGCTGAGCAAGGCAACATTTTATGGCGAAAGCCTACCGAAGGCTGGATTTGGGGCGGGCTTCGCCTCAAGGACGGTATATTGTATTTTGGCGACCTGAAAGGGAATTTATACGCCGCAGATTCAAAGAACGGCGAAATTTTATGGAAAACATCCCTGGGAAGCAGCATCACCGAATCCCCTCTGGTCACCGACGATCGGATTTACGTCGCTTCCGAAAATGGCGGTCTCAGAGCGCTCGACCTGAATGGGAACGAGGTCTGGAACAAACCATTTAATGGTAAATTATATACATCCCCGGTTAAAGCCGGCGATTTGATTCTGGTGGCTCCGACCGGAAGCGATGAACTTTTATTTGCCCTGGACGCGAATGGGAATCAAAAATGGGCATTTATCCCAGAAAAGAAATAAACGGATATTAAGCGATGTGGGACACACTTATTATTGAACCAATGGTTAACACCCTTCTTGGGATCTATATGGTCCTGAGCAAAGTGGTCGGACCAGCAAATATGTTTGGGTTGGCGATTATCTTCTTCACAATCCTGATACGGTTGATCACCTACCCCCTAACCATCCAACAGATGAAAAGCGCTCAGGCGATGCAGGAGCTGCAAAAGTCCAAAAAGTGGCAGGAGATACAAAAGAAATACAAAGACAACCGCGAAAAACTCGCCCAAGAGCAAATGGCTATGTATAAAGAGATGGGCGTCAACCCGTTTGGCTCCTGTCTGCCCACCCTGATACAATTCCCTATCATCATTGGGCTTTATCAGGCAATCATCCGGGGGCTTGCGGTAACACCAACCCAACTGCTGGATTTATCCAAACATATCTATTCCTTCATTGACGGGGCAGCGATCATCCCTCTGAACAATCAGTTTCTATGGATGAACCTGAGCCAACCCGAAAGAGTGTATGTCTTTGGATTTGGCATCCCATTGCTGGCAATCATCGTGGTCATCACCACCTACTTGCAATCCAAGTTGATGACCCCTCCCGCGCAGCCTGGGGCGCAGATTTCGCAGGCGATGAATCTCTACATGCCTTTCTTAATGGGCTGGCTGGCTTATTCGTTCTCTTCCGGATTGGCATTATATTTCGTAACCAGTAATATCATCGGTATCCTGCAATATGCCGCGATGGGTAAAGTGAATTGGAGAAACCTGTTGCCCTCGGTTGGAAAGAAAGCATGATTTGACTTAGATA
Source organism: Chloroflexota bacterium (assembly GCA_037443025.1). GTDB lineage: Bacteria > Chloroflexota > Anaerolineae > Anaerolineales > UBA4823 > JAQBDA01. Next base: position 2,617 of record JBBIPD010000287.1, on the reverse strand, counting down.
GATCCGCAATAGAGAGGTTTATATGGAGAATCGTGCCACATTAGAGGTGATCGCTCCCACAATCGAAGAAGCGATTGCACAAGGGATTGACGAACTGGGTTTACCCGAAGATGCGTTAGAAATTGAAATCCTCGACTCGGGCAGCAAAGGGTTGTTTGGAATTGGGTCAAGGCAAGCCCGCGTCAGGCTCACGATTAAATCGGGCTACCCCCTCGAGAAGGTCGAAGAAGGCTTCGCTGAAGCGCCCAATGAGCCGCCCTCAGTTGAAGTTGCTGAGGTTGAGATTTCCCCTGCTCCAACGGAACAACATAAAGAAAAATCTTTTCAGGGGTCTCAACTCAAAGACGATATCACCCTCTACGTAGCCAAGGCAACCGTTGTTGAGTTATTGGAAAAGATGAAGATACGCGCAGATGTCACAGCCTACTACGGCGAACCGGATGATGCTCATAGTCGAGCGCCGGTGTGCGTGGATATCAACGGCAAAGACCTCAGCATCTTGATTGGAAGACAGGCAGAGATTTTAAACGCTCTCCAATATATATCAAACCTCATTGTTGGCAAAGAGCTTGGGCACTCCATCCCCCTGGTGATTGATGTGGAGGGGTATCGAAAAAGACGCAAGCAGCAAATCCGACATTTAGCCCAACGCATGGCAGAGCAGGCGATAAAAACCGGCAAGAAACAAACCCTGGAACCCATGCCAGCCAATGAGCGCCGGATTGTCCATATCGAACTCCGCGATAACCCCAACGTGACCACCGAAAGCATTGGAGAAGAGCCCCGCCGGAAGGTGACTATCATCCCCAAATAAATTTGATGATTTGATGGGTATTCTCAGTGCGATGCTTGACCGAAATCAGAGCCAGGCGTCGCACTTTGTATATATAGCGTATCGTGTATAATTCAATCATGGACCAACTTGCAAAATTCGAACCTGTAGATTATCTGGTCATCGGACATCTGTCGATTGATCTAACCGCCATGGGTCCACGTCTCGGCGGTACAGCGGCGTATTCCGCTCTGACAGCCCGCGCATTAGGATTGCGGGTTGGCATCGTCACCTCCTGGGGAAACGAATTGCCCTTGGGGCAACTGGCAAATATCCCTCTGGTCAGCTTCCCGACCGATCGGAGCACAACATTTGAAAACATTGATACCACTCAAGGGCGCATCCAATACCTATATCATGTTGCCCCGAGCCTACATCTCAATCTGATTCCCGATAATTGGCGCAACGCTCCCATCGTCCACCTTGCCCCGATTGCCCAGGAGGTTGACCCGTCTCTCGTCAGGAATTTTCCTAACGCTCTGATTGGAGTGACGCCGCAGGGCTGGCTGCGCACCTGGGACATCTCCAATCGGGTGTCTGTGACTGAATGGCCTGAAGCTTCTTTCGTACTGCAACGAGCAGGCGCAGCGGTGATTAGTGTCAGGGATATTGATGGAGATGAAACGCGGATTGAAGAAATGGCTACCTATTGCCGCGTTTTGGCTGTTACCGAATCTGCCCATGGCGCAAGACTTTACTGGAATGGAGATATCCGTCGTTTCAGACCCCCGGAAGTCATCGAGGTGGACTCATGCGGCGCGGGAGATATTTTTGCTGCAGCCTTCTTTTTCCGCCTTTACACCACAAGAGACCCCTGGGAAGCCGCCCGTTTTGCAACCCAGCTATCCGCCTACTCTGTCACGCGGACGGGTATGGATAGCATCCCAACTCAACAAGAAATCGAAGAATGCATGATTGAGGTTATGTAAGATGGGGTATGTCTACACGCTGGTCAACCAGAAGGGAGGCGTTGGAAAAACTACAACCGCCATCAACCTGGGAGCTTACCTGGCTTATTACGGACAACGGGTGCTGATAGTAGATCTTGATCCCCAGGCAAACGCCACCTCCAGCCTGAAAATAGATAAAAACAGCGTACGCGGCGGCACCTACGACGCCCTGATTCGAGCCTCCACCACCAGCCAGCATGTCCTTCACAATCCTCGCCTGAAGCTGTCCATTCTCCCCTCCTCCCCGGCATTGGCTGGGGCAGAAGTGGAATTGGTAAACGAGCTGGCGCGCGAGTCGCGGTTAAAAAAAGCGCTCGAACCGGTACTGGACCGTTATGATTATATTCTCATAGATTGCCCTCCATCTCTGGGTCTGCTGACCCTGAACGGCATTGTCGCCGCCAAAGACGGGGTGATCATCCCGGTCCAATGCGAATATCTGGCGCTTGAGGGTCTCAGCCAGCTCACCAACACCTTGAATCGAGTCAGAAATGCCCTCTTCCCAGAGTTGCGGGTTTGTGGCGTCGTACTGACCATGTACGACGGAAGGACAAACCTGGCGAACGATGTCGTCAACGAGGTCCGGCGCTACTTTTCCGATATGGTTTTTCAAACCCTCATCCCGCGCAGCGTCCGCCTGGCAGAAGCGCCCTCCTATGGTTTGCCAATCTCGAGCTACGCCCCCCATTCCAGCGGGGCAGAGGCTTACGCCTCCCTGGCGCGGGAAGTGCTGGCTCTCAACGGAGTTCAAATCCCATCTCTGCAGGTTCAATAGACATGAAAACGCGCAGACCCGGTTTAGGGCGCGGTCTGGACGCCCTGATACCCCCAAGTG
>JBBIPD010000286.1:0-4059 GCA_037443025.1 Chloroflexota bacterium | reverse complement strand
CAGCACGACCAGCACACTGCCGGTCATGGCGACGGCGACGATGTTTGGCCAGAGCCAGAAACCGGAAATCGTGGCTTCGGGAATTCCAAGCCAATAGCCAGCGCCGGCAACCGCCAGGAATTGCGGTCCCAATGCTCGCTCAAAAGCCAATGCCAGGATAGCCAGCAAAATGCCGGTCAAAATCAGGGAACCCACCAGGATAAACGCCTGGCTTTTGAAAGAACGGGCGTCTTTGATTTCGCCATTTTGCTCGGCGCTGTAGGTCGCCCACTGCAGCGAGGTCCAGGCTATCGGCGCCACCAGCAGGGTGGCTAACAAACTGAAAGGTGGGTTGAGATCGACACCCGCAGCGGTCGTGGCGGCTAGGGCTTTCTCGTAAAAATTGGTCGTCCCGTCAATGGCAAAAGCAAATTGGTCAATGCGTTGAGCAAATTCAGCCGGCGTTGTCGCGAAGAGAACAACCAGCATCACCGCAAACGCAATCAAAATGCTGTAGAACATCACATATTGGAACTTGACGTAGTTTTTGAACCCACTGACCAACAGCCACATTGCTGCCGCCGCGTTGAGGATACTGACAATGATGGTCCCCCAGGGTGTGGTGAACCAGACTCCAAGGCTGGATAATGTTGCGTTATTTAGCACTGCGCCTAATCCCAGAAATAAGGATGCAAAGCCGAGATTAGAGAGCAGCCAGCCGGATAGAGCCACCCATTGCAGAATCCAAATCACAAAGCCAGACATCAACACGGTGAAGGCAAAACCGCCGCCAAAAACACGGCTCTGGAAAACATAGTCTCCACCCGTGCGGGGCAAGGCTGTGGAAAGCCATACATATGCAAAAGCAATGGGTATCTCGAACAGAGTCGCAAGTAAGATTCCCCAGAACATAGACCCTCCAGGGAGCGCCCCTGGAGCCCATAAATATGTCCATGGAAATATCAACCCCATGGTCAGGATGTTGTAAATAAAAGCGGAATAGGGAGACATCACCCGAACCAACCCGGAGGCTTTTCGAGTGAAAACTTCGGCGGATGCAGTTGTTGTAGCCATCTTTATAATCCTCCAAATTTTTACTTTGCTGAACTAATCCACATCTCTTAACCGGGTTCCTTGCATACAAATGGGGATTTATTTTGCACATTCGGATGATTTGCCCTGCCCGCTTTACCTCCTTCTGGATTTCACCGACTATCCGCTGGTCATCTGATAGCTGTCAATCTTTCCCCCAGAGAAATTAATGATGCAACCTCGCAGAATACCTTCGCCATATTCGCTTCCGGGATTAATGCAGGTTGTGCGTCCAATCTTGGCTACCCCCTGGGACTCATGGATGTGACCGTGGAGTCCCAGCATCGGTTGATATTTTTCAACTGCGCTCCGGACGGATTGACTGCCTGCGCCATGCATGACCATCTGCCCGGCTTTGACAATTGGCTCAGGCGGGTCTTTACTCCAATCGAGCATCGGACAGGTGTCCAGCGTGGAATCTTTGGGCGGATCGTGGAAATTGAAGATGCAATGGTTTAAATTCGAAACCATGGAGACCATTTCCTCGATCATCTTCCCCAGCTCTTCGTCCGGAATTTCGCGCGGCGTTTTCCAGGGCGTAGGAGTGCTATAGCCAACGCTGATCATCGTATGGTCGTCGTCAACCCAGACTTCTTTTCCCTCGCAGGCAATAAAGGATTCAGCCCCCGGCTGGTGAAGAGCGTGAAGCACTTCCGGGTCGTCATCGTTACCGCCGGTGACGAAACACCTGATTCCTGTGCCTCTCAGACGGTCTTCAGCCAGGTTCACCCACGACTCGAGGCGTTCTCTGGCTAGCTTATTGAACAGCTCATCCACCGCTTTTGGGTTTGCCTGCAGCTCTGCAAATTCCTCCTCATCCATAATCTGGTAGTAGAAACCGAGCAAACCCAGGCGGTCGTAAAGGGATTTTAGTTCGCCTTCGCTCTCGTAGTGTTCGACCTGACCCTGTAGTGTCGCTCGAAAATGACCGTTCTTTTCTTTGATGATAGGAATGAGCAGTTTACCGGTGATGTCTCCGCCCATAACCAGGACATTCACGCCATAAAATTTACCGGCGTTCACAAATTTTCGATAAGTGCGCTCTGATCCATGAATATCCGTGGCGTAAAATAGACGGGTAGTTGGCTTGCTCGATTTTTTAAACAGAAATGACATTCTAAATATCCTCCATATCCATCATGGCAAACCCTTCCCAGACGATTGAGCTGCTGGATGGATCCATTCCGTCATCGGCGGAAATCATCCGCAACCAACACCTCGACAGAGCGAGCCTCCAGCGCGGTAAGGGCGCCGCTATCCAAGCCGCTGTCGGTGATTAACGCGTTGATTTTATGGATGGGCGCGACCTCGAAATTCGAAACCATGCCCCATTTACTGTGATCTGCCAGGATATAGACTGGACCCTGGGTGCGTTCCAGCATTAAATGGACGACTTCGGCTTCAGCATTGGAGGGCACAGTACAACCATGTTTGATGCTGATGCCATCCACACCGATAAAAGCCTTATTGGCGTAGACCTGGGAGAGATTCTGAACAGCAAAGCGCCCGGCTACAGAATTTGATTTGGGCTGGAAAGAACCGCCCAATAACAAGACTTCGTAATCAACTTCCCCGATTTCCAATACGGCGATGAGATTGTTGGTAATGATGGTGACGTCAAGATCGGGTCGAATCTGGCGGATTAGCTGGGGGGTTGTCGTCCCGCTGTTGAGAAATAGAATGTCGCCGTCCTCAACCAGGGAGGCTGCCAGAGCGCCAATCTTGCGCTTTTCCTCTATCTGGCGCAGGGCGCGTTGCTTGTACTCTTGTTCCAGATTGATGCGTTCATTGAAAATGGCTCCACCGTGGGTCCGTTCGATTACCCCCCTATCTTCCAACCATTCAAGGTCACGCCGCACGGTTGCTTCGGAGACGTCCAATAGATTGCACAGGTCAATGGTGGCGGCGATTTTTTTTGCCGCCAGGTATGCCTGTATCCGTTCGCGCCTTTGAGCAGGGATGAGGTTTTTGCTCACTACCCGGGCCTCCGGATATTGCCGATCGTATGCTGACGCTAATTGACGGAATTTACAAAATATTATAGCTAATTCTGAAGAGATTTGCAAGTTTTTGCTTTTTCGGCTAGAATCTTTCATGAAGGTGAGCGGTATGGACGAAACCATCACGTCTGAGTTGAACTCGATCCTGGCGCACTACAATCTGGGGGATTTGGTCTGGTATGAGCGAGATGTGCGGGGCACGGTCAATACCAGTTTTGCAATTGAAACTGTAAAGGATGGACAGCGAAAGAAATATTTTCTGAGAAGATACAAATCGGCGGTGCGTCCCCAAGAGCTATTATTTGAACATTCGATAATCTCCCATCTCAAATCTCACCAATTCGAAATTGTGGCAGGGGTGATACCCACTCGAGATGGTGAAACTTTTGTCCATCGCAAGAGCCAGGAAGAACCAGACGGCGTTTATTATGCCATTTTTGATTTTCTGCCTGGCGAAGATCGTTATACCTGGATTAAAGCCTCCTGCACAGACTCTGAAATTGTCAGTTCTGCGGAAGTCCTGGCGACCTTCCACAAAATATTATTCGGTTTTACTCCGCAGGGTAGCCGGGCAGAGCCTGAAATCATGGAATTGCTCCCCATCATCGAAGGGCGAATCAACCAGTGTCTTGATATCCATAAAGAGGATGCTTTCATGGATTATTTCCGCCAGAAAGCGCCTGTATATAAAGAAAATTTACGTAAGACCTTAGATGCATTGAAATCTGGTTTGAGCCCCGCGTGTGCGCGGTTGATTATCCACTGCGATTTCCATCCAGGCAATCTGAAGTTCCAGGGCGGGAAAGCTGTTGGCTTGTTTGAATTGGACTGGTCGAAACTGGACTATCGCCTGTTTGACGTTGCTTTGGCTTTGTACTATTTTTTTGTGTGTTGGGCGGCGGAACCAGATGGGGTGCTGCGTCTGGGTGATTTGCGGCTATTTTTAGAATCCTATCAAAGGACGCTGGCGGGCGGGGAAGGGTTGCAT
>JBBIPD010000285.1:0-4073 GCA_037443025.1 Chloroflexota bacterium | reverse complement strand
CAGTGGATTCGCCCAAAACCACCTCTCCGGTAGCAAGTTCCTCCTGCCAACGCAAAGCGCGCCTCTGAAGCTCCGCCAGTGGGGTCGAGATCATCCGCCAGACCGGTATCTCCTTCTCAGCCTCGTCTCGCAAATAGTGGAGGAGCGTGGCGGTCAGCGCCGCCAGGCACAACTTATCGGCGCGAATTGCCCGCGCCAGGGGATGCCGGGAAAGCTTTCTCACCAGCTCTGCCTTGCCAACGATCACCCCCGCTTGCGGACCACCCAGGAGTTTATCGCCAGAGAAGCACACCAGGTCTGCTCCCGCCTCCAGCGACTCCTGCACCATCGGTTCATGCGCCAAGCCAAAGCGGGAGGTATCCAGCAGCGAGCCAGATCCGAGATCGTCCACCAGCCAGATGCCATTCTGGTGGGCAAGGGCTGCCATCTCTGCCAGCCCGGGTTCGCTGGTGAAACCGAGGATAAAAAAGTTGGAACGGTGCGCCCGTAAAAAGAGGGCTGGGTTTTGTTGAAGCGCTTCTTCGTAATCCCTCAAATGCACCCGGTTCGTTGTCCCAACTTCCACCAACCTCGCCCCCGATTGTTTTAGCACCTCCGGGATGCGAAACCCCCCGCCAATCTCCACCAATTGTGAGCGGGCAATGACCACCGCCCTGCGCCGCGCCAGGGCGGTCAACGCCAGAAGCACAGCCGCCGCGTTATTATTGACCACCAGGGCAGCTTCTGCCCGGGTGAGACGGCAGAGCAATTTTTCTGCATGCACCAGCCTCGAACCGCGTTTGCCCTTCTCCAGGTCATACTCCAGGGTGGAATAGCCCAAAGCCACGCTTGCCGCAGCCTCCATCGCCGCCCGGCTTAGAGGGGCGCGACCCAGGTTGGTGTGCAAGATAACCCCTGTGGCGTTGATCACAGGTCGCAGGGTGGGGGTGGTCCATCTTGCCAGCACATCTCGAACCTGCTCCTGCAATTCCAAGCTATCCGGAATGACGCCAGACCGGGGATAGTTTTGGCGAACGCTCTCCATGGTGTATCGAATCGCCTCCAGAACCAGGGGTCTCCCATAGGTCTCTATCATCGCGACGATAGCAGAGGATTGAAGGAGCTGTTCAACCGAAGGCAGGGAACGTAGTGAGGGCATACCCATCTAAAGGCATTGTCCGGAGAATGAGGTATTTACCGGATCAGCAAGGCGCAATTTATGCGGGACCGTCCGGTTTCCACTGGCTGCGCTCTCGCAGGCGTAACAGCCACTCAATCAGGATAAAACCCAACAACAACAGTAAAGCCATCGAAGGGGTGAGCACCCGCCCTATCTGCAACCATGCCAGAGTCGGAAAGTAAATCCCCATCCATAACGCCTGACGTAAGACCACCGGGGCTGTGGCAGGCGGAACGCTTGGAAAACGTCGGTTCAGGAAAGCAATGACAGGTAAAGTTGTCCCCGTGACAGCCAGTACGCTGAGAAAGAAAAATAGCCAGCGCGGTCCAACGGTGGGCAGAGTAAATATAAAGACATAGATCAAGCCGCCCCAGCCAATCACCGCCAGGATAACGGCTGCGGGCAAGAACGCTTTCACGGGAGGCGTATGAGTCGAATTCATAGGGTGATCCATTATCCTCACAAGTCGTTTATCTCAATTTCAAGTTGCGCCAGAGTGTTGCGGACTGCCTCCAATTCCTGTCTCGCATCCGCCAGTTTGGTCCGCTCGGCGCGAACAAAGCGGGTATAAGGCGCAATGCCGTCATTGATTCTGCGCAGGCTGCGCTCGATTTCCTGCTGGAAATGGGAGCGAAGCGAGCGCGTCAATTGCTCCCTCATTTCTCCAATTTTCGCCCGCATTTCGGATTTGGCTTGCTTGCGCCTGGCAGGGATGATGAAAAACCCCAACGCCGCCATCAGGCTTGCCAGCAAAACGCCGGTGACATCCGCCGCGGCGGTTGTCGCCAACAATGCCACCAGCGCGCCAAGCCCAACCGCGCTGACCTCTGTCGCAGCCAGCGCCGCCACCGCGCCCTGAGCGCCGACGGCAATCGCCTCGGCTTCTCGCTGTTTGTCATAAGCATCCACCACCCGGCTCGTTTCTGCGCCTACCTCCTCTATCAAGCGCTGCCGTTCGTGGTGAAATCCAGCGCTCACATCCGCTCCCACAATCCGTTCCTGGTGCTGACGGCGCCGTTCCGCCAGGTGATCCATCACTGCCTGCCACTGGCGGAAATCCGAATCGACCAGCCAATCAATCAATTCGTTGATTTTTACTTCTATCCGTTGGGGCGCATCTCCCACCACCCTTTGGGTAAATTCCCGCTGGATACGCTCTTTGTTGATGAGGTCAAACACCCTGCCCACCCGTAATGTCTCATCAAAGTAATCCTGTCCTCGCTGCTCCATCTCAAAAAGCACATTTTCGACATCCGCCATGCGGTAGGCGAAATCGCGTTCCATATCTTGCCGATACACGCCATTTTGGGCTTCGATATCCTCCAGCAGCGCGAAATCTGCCTTGAGCAGGTCGAGGCGGGCGTTGATTTCCTCCAGATATTTACCGACCAGATATTTGCCAACGCCGAGGGGGTTCAGGAATTTCAGCTTCAGCCGACCCTTTTCATCCAGGGTGGTCTTGATATAAGTCTCCAGGGTTTCAAATCGGCTCATCTGCCAGAGCGACGAATCGCCCTGTTTTGCCCGAAACGCCAGGCGCGAGCTCACCGGAAAAACCTCCGGGGTCACGCCAAACAAAGAGCGGGCGTTATCGCTGATGAATCGTTGCACCTGGGCGAGTTCTTCTTCGGTTTGAAAGAGGTCAATCTTGTTGAGGACCACCACCACCTTTTTCTCCCACTCGCGAATGCGCTCCAGGAAGGCGCGTTCGCTCTCGGTGAACGGTCGGTCGGCAGAGGTGATGAATAACACCATGTCCGAGCGCGGCACGAATTGGGTCGTAATCTCCTCATGTTTACGAATGATGGCGTTTGTCCCCGGTGTATCCACGATGCTGATGTCGTTCAACATCTCCAACGGGGCAGTAATCACCTGTAAATTCCCGTTTTCGACCAGATTTTGGCGTTCCTCTCCATAGCGAATCAAATAAATTTGGGTGGTTGTGGGTGTAACCCCCTCCTGCAACAACTTCTCACCCAGGAACGCGTTGATAAACGCGCTCTTACCTGAATTAAATTCCCCTACAACAACCAACAAGAACAGCTCATCCAGTTGACGGATTGACTGCGCCAGGGTTTTTTCGTCCTCTTCGCTCGCCCCGAACCGAATGAGAGAAGCGCGAAGGTCGCTGAGTACATTACGGTCGCTGGCAAGCAAAGCTTCTTGAGTTTCATTAAGAATACGCATCTTTGTGTCCCGCGGTGAATTATAGCATCCCCCGATGGGCGGGTCAACAAACCGATTTCGTTCTATCCGGGTGGAGGGAAGAGGTGGTTTACAGCATCAGGCGCGGCGGTTATGGAGAAGAGCAGATTGACCCTTCGATTTCTTCCCTATGGACATTGGATTACACCCTGCGCCCACAGGCAACCGCCGCAGGTGGGGAAGGCGTTGCCATAGCAGTCTTCTTCATTGGCTTCTGAGAGATCACACCCGCCGCAAATAGTGCAGGGGGAAAAATCAAATTCCTGCACGCGCCTTCGAAAATCGATATATTCCGGATTGTTCCACAGTTCTATCAAACCCTGGTCAGCCAAATTACCCACCACATACCGCCGAGAAAAGCGCGGTTTGTCGTTCAAATAGCTCAGGTGATCATGCATCAAGGGTAAGCACGGGCATAGATTGCCATCCCAGGTGATGGAAGTGGCGCCCCTTTCGATAAACGGACAGCGGTCATTCGCCCTGCCGAGATTATCACCGTTGTAGCTCAGGTTGTAACCGCCGCGATGGAGATAATTCCGCACTTCCAGAACGGAGGATTCGGCATCCATCCGGGGAAGGTCCATATGTGGGGTCCAGCGAGAAGGGATGTAGGTGACTTCATGCAATACCCGATGGTACAAGATTTCAGAGCACATCTCCTGACTGTAGGGTAATAAATTGGTGATAAAATAGCGTGAAGCGCCCAGCT
>JBBIPD010000284.1:0-4086 GCA_037443025.1 Chloroflexota bacterium | reverse complement strand
CCACAACTCCGGGGCGGCGTTTGGTATGCTTCCCGGTTTTGGCGGGGTTTTCACCGTCCTGGCAGTCATTGTTGCCATTGCCATCCTATACTATTTTCCACGCGTGCCCCGTGATGAATGGGTGTTGCGCCTGGCTCTGTGCCTGCAGTTTGCCGGGGCTATCGGCAACCTGATTGACCGTCTGCACCAGGGGTATGTGACCGACTTTATTTCGGTCATGACCTTTGCCGTCTTCAATATCGCCGATGCCAGCATCTCGATTGGGGTGGCGATCTTGATTCTGAGCATGTGGTTTAAGGAACAGAAAAAGGACCCCTCCGAACAATTGCAGCAATCCGACCCGTCTGGCGAAGCCCCCGACGCCGCGGTAGCAGAGGATGCAACTGGTGAGTGACCGGCTGATAGAATTTCAGTTCGATGAAACAACCCCCCAAAGGCTGGATAAATATCTGGCGAGGCGCCTGCCAGAGTTCTCCCGCTCCCGCCTGCAGGGATTGATCAAAGACGGGTTCGTCAGGGTTAACGGCGCGCCCGCCCATAAAGCGGGGCTGATGATCCAGAGCCAGGACCGAATCGAAGTCCGTATTCCTCCATCCCAACCCAGCAGGCTGACGCCGGAGGACATCCCGCTGGAGATTATCTTTGAGAACGAGGATTTGCTCCTGGTCAACAAACCGGCTGGGATGGTTGTCCATCCCGCCGCCGGGCATGCCAGCGGAACTCTGGTGCACGCCGCCCTGGCGCACGCTCCCCAAATGCAGGGCATTGGCGGCGAGAATCGCCCCGGCGTCATCCATCGCCTGGATAAAAACACGTCTGGCTTGATCTTGCTGGCAAAGAACGACCGGGCGCACCGCTGGTTGCAAGATCAGTTTCGTGACCGCAAAGTGGAGAAAGTTTACCTCGCCCTGGTTGATGGGCATCCGCCGACGCACACAGGGCGGATAGAGGCGCCCATCGGTCGAGACGCCAGCCAACGCAAGCGCATGGCGGTCGTAACGCCAGATAAAGGACGCCAGGCGATCTCCGAATATCGCACCCTGGAGACCTTCCCTCAGCACACCCTGTTGGAGATACATCCTATCACCGGTCGCACCCATCAAATCCGCCTCCACCTGAGTTTTATTGGCTGTCCTGTGGCAGGCGACACCGTGTACGGTCGGCGCAAGCCCACCATCCCTCTGTCGCGCCATTTTCTTCATGCAGCCCAATTGACCATCCGCCTGCCTGGCGAGGAATCGCCCCGCGCCTTCCAGGCGCCCCTGCCATCTGAACTGGAAGACCTTCTGAATATGCTGAGACATCAGGCGTAATACTTTCAATAAGGAGCGTACCATGGATTATGTGGATTTACGTTCAGATACCGTCACCCTCCCCACGCCTGCCATGCGCGAAGCCATGGCGCGAGCCGAGGTAGGCGACGATGTCTATGGCGAAGACCCCAGTGTGAATCGCCTGCAGGAAATGGCAGCTCACCTGGTGGGCAAAGTACAGGGGTTATTTGTGCCATCGGGGACGATGGGAAACCTGGCTGCCATTCTGGCGCACTGTGGGCGGGGCGACGAGATCATCCTGGGGGATAAGGCGCATACTTTTCTCTACGAAGCCGGCGGCATCTCGGCTTTGGGCGGCATCCACTCCCACCAACTGCCCAATCAACCCGACGGCAGCTTGCGCCTGGAAGACCTACGAAACGCCATCCGCCCGGACGACGTCCACTTCCCTCCAACCAGGTTGATCGCTCTGGAAAACACCCACAACCGTTGTGGAGGGGTGTATCTCACCCCGGAGTACACCAGCGCCGTCGGCGAGCTTGCCAGGGAGCATCGTCTGTCCTTGCATCTGGATGGGGCGCGCCTGTTCAACGCCGCCGTCGCCCAAAAGGTGAACGCAAGGGAGCTCGCCGAACCCGCCGACTCGGTCACCTTCTGCCTCAGTAAAGCCCTCTGCGCGCCGGTGGGGTCTGTCCTTTGCGGATCGCGGGAATTCATCCGGCGCGCCCACCGCATCCGCAAACAGTTGGGCGGCGGGATGCGTCAGGCAGGCATCCTGGCAGCCGCGGGGATTGTGGCTTTAGAAACCATGATTGACCGCCTGGCAGAGGACCATGCCCGCGCCCGGCGGCTGGCTGAAGGTCTGGGGAAAATCCCCGGCGTGGCGCTGGACCCCGGCACACCCCAAACCAACATGGTCTTCTGCTCTCTGAGCGAAGATATCCCCCTCAGCGCGGCTCAAACCGCCCGCCGCTTGAACGCTCTTGGCGTGCGAGTTGGCGTGGTGGCTGAACGCCGTTTCCGTCTGGTAACCCATTACTGGATTGACGATGCTGGCGTTGATCGGGCTGTCCAGGCTTTCAGAGAAGTGCTGTCAAATCCCAACCCAGAAGAGGCTTAGCCTGGGCGCCGCTCTCCCTCATTTGCCAGATGCCTTGCCGTCCATCATTTGCTGTGAGATTCTTGACACATCTTAAAAAAACCTGCATGTTATAATATTATTACCAGTTACACGAAATGTTGTGGTGAGAGAGTATCGGTGGTTTGGAGGTGCTGACAGGACGCCTTCTATACCCCACGGTCGGTCAAAAAAATGATAAAAGAAACGCTGAACGGGTGGGTCAGCCAACTTACTGGTAAATCTTCATGCCCACTGGTGGTTAAAAGTCAGGAGATTCATGGAGCAATATCTCACTCTCGAACAAATCGATGAGAACGCCAACGCCATCCGCGCCCGCATCCGGGTTCAACCCCGGGTGGGTATTATCCTGGGGTCTGGGCTGGGACCGTTGGCAGAAAGCGTGGAAAACGCGGTGTACATCCCCTACCAGGAATTGCCCTCCTGGCCTGTTTCAACCGTTCCCGGTCATCAAGGGCGCCTGGTGATTGGCAACCTGGAACAAAGAGAAGTGATGGTCATGCAGGGGCGGGCGCATTTCTACGAGGGGTATAACATCTCCCAAATTGGCTTACCGGTGCGGGTGATGCAACGCCTGGGGGTTCAAATCCTCATCGTCACCAACGCCGCCGGGGCGGTCAACCCTGATTACAGCCCCGGAGACCTGATGTTGATCACCGACCACCTGAACCTGATTGGGATGGCGGGGAATTCACCCCTGCGCGGACCGAACCTGGATGAATTGGGACCGCGCTTCCCCGATATGAGCCAGGCGTATGACCCATCCCTGGCGGATATGGCGCGTCGGGTGGCGGCAGAGAATCAGATGACCCTCCACGAAGGCGTCTATGTCTGCCTGGCGGGACCTTCATTTGAAACTCCGGCAGATTTGCGCTTTCTGCGCCTCATCGGCGCAGACGCCGTAGGGATGTCCACCGTTCCTGAAGTTACCGTGGCTCGCCACGGGAATCTGCGGGTGCTGGGCATCTCCGGCATCAGCAACAAAGCCAATCTGGACGGAAAAACCGTTACCACGCATGAAGAGGTGCTTGAAGCCGGGAAAATGATCGTGCCAAAACTGGCAACGCTCATCCGGGGGGTGCTGCGCCGATTGTCTATTTAGCGGTACAGCATTTGAGGGCGGCGGCGTGAGTCGATTGAACAAGGCTTACAAAACCCAGGGTATTTGCCTCGTCATTCCACCATGGAAGAAGCGCTCCGATTTTTCAGGACCTACGAGTTATGTGTCTATCTGCTTCTGAGTCTTGTGGGGTTCATCTATGTCAGAAAATTCATCCAGGCGTGGCAGGAACTGCGCGGCGCCGCGTTTGGACTGGAGCGTGATAACGCCCAATCGCGCCTAAATCAGGCAGCCAGTATCTTGGTGTTATTGTTGACTATGGGTATTACAGAATTTGTTTTGGTATCCTATGTTGCGCCCGCCGTCCCGGGCGCCATTCCCCTGCTCACCCCAACCCTTAACTTGCTGGCAACCCCCACTTCCACTCTACCGGCAGAGTCAACTCAACCCATTGCGGAAGTCCTCCCGACCTCCACACCCATCACCGCCAGCCTGTCCATCCCCGGCGGTGGGTGCATCCCAGATGAGGTGATGATCTCCTATCCCAGAGACGGCGAGTATAACAGCGTCGCAGATGAGATTACGGCCTCGTTTGACATCCCTAAATTTGGCTT
>JBBIPD010000283.1:0-4110 GCA_037443025.1 Chloroflexota bacterium | reverse complement strand
ATATTACCACCCGCAATTCGGGCGGGTTCTCCAGCGCCAGCTCAAAACGAGCCCGCTCGAAGTATTGAACGATGCGGTCTGACGCCTGATCCTGGAAGGCTTCGGTGATGGGATAGCCAAAAATCAGTTCGGGGTCTGTGGCGCTTTCGTAGGCGTTCAGGAAATATCCGGCGACCGTGTGACCGGTTTCAGAGAAATAGCGCGTGCGTTGGGGTTCTACGTCGCCAGACTGGGCAAGCCCCGGCATTACCCCCGCCAGGATCGCCAGAATCAATATCGTTCCCCACCCTATACGCAACGTGTATCTTGCCACAAGCATATTATATGTGGGTTCCCGCTATAATGCAATAGTTATTGAGAACTATTTGGCTGATGAATCTGTAAGCAGAATATTGACCAAATCTGCAGGTTGCCTGAGGATTAAGTCTGCGCCAGCCTGGCGAAGTTCGGTTTCCTCTCCAAATCCGCACAGAACGCCTACCGTTTGCGCGCTGGCGGCTTTGCCTGCCAGGATATCAAAAACGGTGTCGCCAATCATTAAACAGGAGTCAGGAGGAATGCCCATTCGAGCCGCAGCCCAAACCAATGGATCTGGAAATGGTTTGGTGTGGGGGCATGTCTGGGAGGTGGCGATGGCAGTGAAGAATGAAGTCAGCCCAAATTTGTTCAGGAACGCCATGGTTTTCACCTCGCCGCGGGCGCTGACCACAGCCATTGGGTAGTGAGGCTGAAAATGGGTCAGCATGTCTTGTGTGCCAGGGATGATCAGGTAATCGTCTGTGTTACGGAAGAAGCCAAGGCGGTACACCAGATTTTCTAAAGCGTCCAGGGTGGAGTCGATTCCCAGGCGATCGGTCAGGCTTTGCAGATAGTTTCCGGGGTTTTCTATCGCCATCACCAGTCGCCGGGAGGCGGCGGGAATGTCTTTATTGCGCAAAATAAAACGAAATGGACGTAGCCAGGATGCGATCAGCCGGACCAGATGGTCGTCGGTATCCCGCAAAGTGCCATCAATATCAAAACACAGACCGCGAATGCGCGAGACGTCCAGAGCCATGATAACCTTCACTGAACGAAAAAGAGGGCTGCAGCGATGGAGACCAGGCTGAGACAGAGGCAGGATGCCACAAAAAGAGCGACACAGGAGAGGAAAATTGCTTGAGCGGGTGATTTCATGCCGGGCAGCTTGATGAAGAAACTGGAAGCTCATTTTAACCGCCTTGATTGGGAAAGGCAATACACAGCGACAATAATGCGAGTATCCTTACTGTTATAATAATCGGCGTCAATTTTGAGAAAAGGATTTAAGGAATCACACCGTGAGCCTGTTCGGAATGTGGAGGAAAGGTCAGCGAAGATGACAGAGGCGATTGCGCTTCTCTTGATTATCCTGGCTGTCAGTCTGGTCTTGTTCTCGTTTGAATGGGTGCCGGTTGACGTGGTCGCGCTGGGGATACTGCTGGCTTTGATTCTGACCGGTTTGTTGCCTTTAGATAAAGCTTTCTCCGGATTTGGGAGCGACACAGTTATGCTGATTCTGGGGTTGCTGATTCTCACGGCAGCCCTGGTGCGAACCGGTGTGGTGGATTTATTTGGTAGGTACCTTTCGGAGAAGACCGGCACCAGTCCGAACCGAATCCTGGCGATTGTTATGACGGCTTCGGCGGGCTTAAGCTCGATGATGAGCAATACCGCCGCCACAGCTTTCTTTATCCCAATTGTGATTGGGCTGGCGCGGCGGGCGAAGGTCAACGCGTCGAAATTCCTCATGCCTCTGGCTTTTGCCTCGATTCTGGCAAGCTCAATGACCTTGATTGGGACATCAACGAATGTGGTGGTGAGCGGTTTGATGACCCAATACGGAATGCCTCCTCTGGGCATGTTTGAATTGAGCGGGGTTGGCTTGCCCATCCTGGTTGTCGGGTTGATTTACATGTTTTTGATAGGCAGAAGGTTAATTCCTGAGCGAGAAACCGCAGAAGATTTAACCGACGAGTTCAACCTTCGTCCCTATCTGACAGAGGTGCTGATTCTCCCGGACTCGCCCTTGATTAATAAGACTCTGGCTGAGTCGGGGTTGGGCAGAAACCTGGATTTAACCGTTATCAGGGTGATTCGGGGTTCAGAAAAATACCTCGCGCCGCATGCTGATTTACGCCTCGAGGCGGGGGACATCCTGTTAGTTGAGGGGCAACGGGATAATCTCTTGAAATTAAAAAAGACGGCAAACATCGGCGTCGAGTCAAATCTGGTCTTGTCCGATACGGATTTAGAAGCCGGTGATTTACGGTTAGCGGAGGTGATTCTGTTGCCTCGCTCGCCTTTGATCGGGCGCACCCTGGACAGCCTGCGTTTGCGGGAGCAACATGGGGTGCAGGTATTAGCCATCAACCGCCATGAGGAGACGATCTACCGCCAGATCAGCCAGGTCTCTTTACGAATGGGCGATGTGCTTCTGGTTCAGGGGCAGCGTTCCAGCCTGGCTGCATTGGAAAAAAACAACTCCTTCCGTATCCTGGGGACAGTGGATGACCGCACTCCGAACCTCAAACGCGCCAAACTGGCTCTGATCATTTTCGCCGGCGCGATTGGGCTGGCGGTGCTGAATGTTGTCACGCTGCCGGTGGCTGTTCTGCTTGGGGCATTCCTGGCGTTTCTCAGCGGGTGTATCACACCTCAAGAGGCGTATAATGATGTGGAGTGGAGGGCATTGATCTTAATCGGCTGCATGCTGGCGTTTGGCATCGCCATGGAATACACCGGCACAGCCCGCTACCTGGCTGGGCAGATCGTGAAGCTGGTTGGGAACGCCCAACCTGTCTGGTTACTGAGCGGCTTTTTCATGCTTACCGTGATGTTGACCCAACCGATGTCTAACCAAACCGCAGCGGTCATCGTGTTCCCTGTTGCAGTACAGACCGCCATCCAACTTGGGTTAAATCCGAGGACTTTCGCAATTATGATTGCGGTGGCTGCAAGCACGTCTTTCATCACCCCGCTCGAGCCTGCCTGTCTGCTGGTTTATGGGTTGGGTCGCTATCGTTTTTTGGATTTTATCAGGGTGGGTTCCTTGCTTACGGTATTGGTGTACCTGGTGGCAATTTTCCTGGTGCCCAGAATCTGGCCATTGTAAGCTCACGATGGAATTGCCCTCTTGTTTCGCTATTGATATCAGGATGCTCGTTTGATGAGAAACCCAAAAGTTGTCTGGTTGCTGCTGGGAGATATCATCAGCCTGGGATTGGTGACCCTCTTCGGATTTGCCAGCCATGGGACTCTGAACACCGCAGGCGCAAGAGTCCTATCAACTCTCATCCCGTTACTGGCAGCCTGGTTTCTTAGCGCGCCGCTTTTGGGGGTGTATCGCCTGGAGTGGGTGGTTCAGGCGCGTCAGCTCTGGCGTCCGTTTTGGGCGATGGTCCTGGCTGCGCCATTTGCTGCCTGGCTGCGAGCGGTGTGGTTGGGGAGCGTCGTTCTGCCCATCTTTGTCGTGGTTTTGGGCGGTATTAGCGCCATCGCCATTCTGGTTTGGCGATTGGTCTTCTGGGTTGCGATTAATCGGTCAGGTAAAGCCAATGGATGAGAGTGGACTGATTGAGGCAGCCCGTCGGGGGGACCTGGATGCGTTCAACCGGCTTGTGTTGGCTTACCAGGATTTGGTCTATACCCAGGCTTACCGCATGATGGGGGATGTCGAGGCGGCTGAAGACGCCACTCAAGAGGCTTTTATTTCCGCTTATCAGCATATCAACTCCTATCGAGGGGGTTCTTTTCGCGGCTGGTTGTTGCGGATTGTGACCAACGCTTGCTATGATGAGTTGCGGCGTCGAAAGCGCCGTCCAACTATCCCTCTGGAACCGCTGGATGCCGAAGATGAAGAGGTCGAATCGCCAGGCTGGCTGGCAGATATGGCTGAATTGCCGGAAGAGAGTGCCATGCGGGCTGAATTGAGGCGGGCGATTCAGCGTTGCCTGAATGAACTTTCGGCAGAGTTCAGGACGATGGTCGTCCTGATTGATGTGCAAGGTTTGGATTATCAGGAGGCGGCACAGGTGGCGGGAGCTCCGGTAGGCACGGTGAAAAGCCGCCTTGCCCGCGCCCGGATGCGCC
>JBBIPD010000282.1:0-4139 GCA_037443025.1 Chloroflexota bacterium | reverse complement strand
AATCTCCTGGCAACTTCCGGCTTCGAAGCGCCATTCCTGCAACGGCGTGAGGTGCCCGGGAATCCCGTTCCCGAGATCAATTGTGTCTGGATGGAGAATTTCCACCGGATGCAGGCGGATTAATTCGGCTCTGAGTGCGCTCAGGATATCCTCGCTCACCAGTTCGGTGGTAGCGAATTCACTTGTCGTGATATCCACATACGCCACCCCGGCGTGACCTCTCGCGCCATCTGGCGAGTCTTCCTGAAGCACCACACAGGCAAGGTAATTATTGGCATCTCCCCTCAAAAGACCCGGCTCTACGATTGTGCCAGGGGTGACAACCCGCACAACCTGACGCGGGAACAATCCCTTGATGGGTTGATCGCCAACCTGTTCACAAATGGCGACATGGAAACCGCCCTCAATCAGCTTTGCCAGATAGTTTTCAGCCGCATGATAGGGTATCCCCGCCATCGGGATTCGCACACCCTTGGCGACGTTGCGCGAGGTCAGCACGATTTCCAGCTCGCGGGCGGTGATTTCTGCATCCTGGTCGAATGTCTCGTAGAAATCCCCTAACCTGAAAAAAAGAATCGCGTCTGGATATTGACGTTTGATCTCTAAATATTGCTTACGGATTGGACTGACATCATCCTTCACAGCCATGGCTTGATTGTATGCCGACTGAAGAGAATCGACAAGAGATACTCGATTTTGATTCGAAATGTTTGCTTTTTAACCCGAGACTGAATATAATTAAATCACTATACTCGCGTTGGAAAGGAGAAAATCTAATGGCAAGCGTAACATTCGATCATGTTTATAAGCGTTTCGGAGATGTCATTGCAGTCAATGACCTCAACATTGAGATCGCCGATAAGGAGTTTCTGGTCCGTCTGGATGTGGAAAGACGACTGCCCTTCGCTGTCTGGCTGGTTTGGAAGACATTACCGAAGGAATCATCAAAATTGGGGATCAAATTGTCAACGATGTCCCTCCAAAAGACCGAGATATTGCCATGGTCTTCCAATCTTACGCTCTCTACCCCCATATGAGCGTCTTCGACAATATGGCATTTGGTCTCAAGCTGCGCAAGACCCCTAAGGAAGAAATCAAACGCCGGGTTCAAAAAGCGGCAGAAATACTCGGCATCGAACACTTGCTGGATCGTAAACCCAGGCAGCTCTCAGGTGGGCAACGGCAGCGTGTGGCAGTCGGGCGAGCGATTGTGCGCGAGCCTAAGGTTTTTCTCTTCGATGAGCCGCTTTCCAACCTGGATGCCAAACTGAGGGTTGAGACCCGCGCCAACATCAGCAAGCTGCACCAGCAACTTCAAACCACCTTTATCTACGTGACCCACGATCAGGTTGAAGCCATGACCATGGCGACCCGCATCGCGGTGATTAACAAAGGCATCCTGCAGCAAATTGACACGCCTCAGAGATTATACGATTACCCCGATAACCTGTTTGTAGCTGGTTTCATCGGCTCTCCGGCAATGAACTTCTTCAACGCCAAGCTGGACAAACAGGATGGAAAACTGTATATCAATGGCGGCTCCTTCAGCGTCCAGATACCGGAGGATCGCGCCAATGTCTACATGCCCTACGCGGGTAAACAGATCATCTTTGGCATCCGCCCCGAGGACATTCACAACCCTGAGTTTGCCCCGCCCGGGATCACCGCCCAAACAGTCAACGCCAAGGTGGATGTCACCGAATTGATGGGGAATGAAATATTCGTCTACCTCAAGACCGGCGACCACAACTTTGTCGCTCGGGTGGACCCACGTTCCCGCTATCATTTCGATGATGATGTGCAAATGGTGTTTAACATGGCGAATATGCACATCTTTGATACCGAAACCGAGAAAGCAATTCGTTAGCTCTCGAGGAATCACCATGAATCCACGTCTCCCCCCAGGAGCAGCTCCTGGTGGGGAGACGGTTCTTGTTTGAAAAGGAAAGATCATTATGCCATTCGATTATATCCCCGCATTGCTTCGCCCTGAGAAAACCAAAATTGTAATGCTGGTGATGGACGGATTGGGAGGTTTACCAATCGAACCGGGTGGTCCTACCGAATTAGAAGCCGCCAACACCCCCAATTTAGACCGGCTTGCCAAAGAGGGCGTTCTGGGACAGACGATTCCCATTCGTCCCGGAATCACACCTGGTTCTGGTCCCGCTCACCTGGCTCTTTTTGGATACGATCCTCTGGTTCATGAGATTGGTCGCGGCACACTGGAGGCGGTGGGAGTCGGCTTGGAAGTAAGAAAGGGCGATGTCGCCGCCCGGGGCAATTTCTGCACCCTTGACTCCGAAGGTAAAATTATCGACCGCCGCGCAGGACGCATCCCAACTTCTGAGGCATTACCCGTCACCGAAAAATTAAAAACCATTCAAATTCCCGGGGTTGAAACCCAGGTTCGCCACGTCAAAGAATATCGTTTTGCGGTTGTGATGCGTGGCGCAGGTCTGAGTCCAGAAATCAATGACACAGACCCCCAGATCACCGGCGTAGAACCTTTGCCTGCGACGGCAACCTCGCCTGCCGCGGAATACACTGCGAAACTCTTTAATCAATGGATTGCTGAAGCAAGAAAAGTGATCGCCAATGAGCCAAAAGCCAATGGCATCACCCTGCGCGGCTTTGCCACCCACCCGGGTCTGACGCCATTCAAGGAGGCTTACGGTCTTCGGGCTGCCTGCATCGCGGTTTATCCGATGTACCGGGGAGTTTCCGAATTGGTTGGGATGGATATCATCCAATTTGAGGGAGAGACTACCCAGGACGAATTTGCCGCGCTGGCTAAATCCTGGAACGATTACGATTTCTTCTTTGTCCATATCAAGAAAACGGACAGCAAAGGAGAAGACGGAGATTTTTATGGCAAAGCGGCATTTATCGAATCAGTCGATGCTGCCCTACCTGAACTGCTGAAGCTGAACCCAGATGTGTTGATGATTACCGGCGATCACTCCACCCCAGCGCGCCTGATGACCCATTCCTGGCATCCGGTGCCCTTCCTGCTCTGGGCGCCGGCGACTCATCGACCAGATTCCGAAATCAGTTTCGGGGAGCGCGCCTGCGCTCGCGGCGGTCTGGGAACTTTCAACGCGATGGACGCAATGCCCCTGGCTTTAGCCCATGCCCTGCGATTGAACAAGTATGGCGCTTAGGTAGAACCAAAACGAGACCACATCATTCCTGGTAGCGTTTCAACCGAGCCAGGTATCCAAGGGCAATCCCCCCAATACCAGCCAACAATCCCACCGCCAGGAAAGTGTCTCGCCAGAAACGTTCTGGAAAAAGCCGGATTAATGTGTCTGTATAGAGGAAAGTCCAGGTGCCAGCCTCAAAGAAGACATTATGAAAAGCGACAAAGATCACCCCGAATGCTACCAGGACCATTAATAAAATCCCTGCGATAAATATCACCGTCAGCCAACCGCCGCGACTCAACCCGCGGCGGTATTCATTCCACCAGTTTCCAAACCATGCCCAGACCCCCAAACCGAATAACGCTATCAGGCTGACATAGCATACATTAATTGCGCCTTTGACCACGGCTTTAACATCCTCCATATGTTTCAGCTCTCTATCGTTATATAAATAGCTGCAATCCTTCATAAATCTACAGGTCGCAGGAGGGGTTTGTTTTCCGTCGGGAAAGCGCAATTCCCCCAGATACGAAATATCTGCATCGTTCAACAGATATTGGCGGGCGATATCAGCGTAATATAAACGTTCACTCTCTGTGAATCCATATGCATCGGGGGGAAATCCAGGCATGCGATATTCGAGGTTAATAAAAAGCGGGGTTAACAACAGCCGAACAGCCGATAATATCAGCCCAATTGGGACGAGCAAACTTACAACCCAGGAAATCAGTTGAGTTAAGCCAGAACGATTCATTTCAACGCTCCCATATCTCCAAAGAATACGTAATTCAACACCATACTATTGGTTATCCACTCGATGGGAGCTCGATCATCGGTATAAATCTCAGCCTTGCCCATAGATGGCTGTTGATATCTGACAACGTTTTCAACCGCCTCGATTAGCAGTGGATGGATGTCCTTGCGGGTGTACAGGTAAATCAGATTCTTATAAAGATGGTCAATACTGCTTGGTTGTCGGGTGGCGTAAATAAT
>JBBIPD010000281.1:0-4170 GCA_037443025.1 Chloroflexota bacterium | reverse complement strand
TAGCGCGCTTGCATGGGGTGCAAGAGGCCCTGGGTTCAAATCCCAGCGCCCCGACAGTCGCTAATCGTCTCAGGAAACGTTTTTTCCTGAGACGATTTTTCTATAAAAATGCGAACGCACGGGTGAGGGGGGCACCCGTGCGTTCGCAAATTTATTTTAGCATATCTGACATCAAATTTCAACCTTCTTTTTGATTAAGATTGGTTAACTTTTCCTCCCGCGCCATCACTCAGGCTAAGCCTTACGTTATAATCATAAAACCATGTCCAGGACCATGTCCCGTCGCGGTTTTCTCAAATTAAGCGGTCTGGCTTTAGGCGCTTTGGCTGTCGGACCCGATTTTCCTCACCCCGGAGATCAGGATTATGGCAATATCGCCCGCGTAACCGTCAACGAGATAGATTTATACGCCGAGCCGAGGGATGACAGTCAGATCGTTGGGAAACGCTACCGCGATCAGATCGTGAACATCTACTACGAAGTCATCTCTCCCCACGGACCCGCTTATAACCCGCTCTGGTACCGCGTCTGGGGCGGATACCTGCACAGCCGTTTCTTGCAGAAAGTTCAAATGCGCTTCAACCCTGTTCTGGACAGCATCCCCGAAAGCGGGCAGCTTTGCGAGGTAACCATTCCCTATACGACAGCATACCAGTATTCATCTAGAGAAGGCTGGCGCCCTTGGGATGGAGAACGGCTGTATTACGAAACCACGCATTGGGCTACCCGAGTGGATGAAGGACCGGATGGCAACCCCTGGTATGAAATCACCTCCGAACTCTCTTCAGGTCTGAAATATTTCGTCCCCGCAATTCATATGCGAGCAATACCCGACGAGGAAATTGCCCCAATATCGGTCGGGGTGCCGGACCACCAGAAGCGAATCGTAGTCAATATTCAAGAACAAACATTCTACGCTTACGAATATGATAAGGTGGTATATACCGCGAAAATTTCGTCCGGTATCCCCAGCCGTCAGTTGTCAGAGAACGATTTACCCACCGCCACCCCAAGAGGACGATTTCGGATTTACTCGAAACTCCCCACCAAACATATGGGCAGCGTGACCGGAAATCCAGACGCCATCGGTGGATTCTCTCTCCCCGGCGTTCCCTGGACTTCATTTTTCCTCCTGCCAGGCGGCTATGCTCTGCACGGAACCTACTGGCACAACAATTTTGGCATTCAGATGAGTCATGGGTGTATCAATATGCGCAATGAGGATGCCAAATGGCTTTTCCGTTGGTCAACCCCGGTGTTCAAGACCCCAATCGAATCCCATGCCGATTGGGAGCGTCGCGGCAACGGCACGGTGGTTGAAATCGTCTGATTTCCATTTATAACCCTCCAGGAACCAATCCAAGCAGTCATTCGTCTATCTTGTGCTGATATTCACAAGATTGTTTTCCCCTTGGATAAGGAGCAGGCGATGTTTTCTCACAGATTTCTTCTGATCGTGGCGGTAATTGGTCTTGCCATTTTGGCTGGCTGCAGCGCCGAATCCCAAACCCCCACTCCGACTACTTCACCCATCGTTGTCGAAACGTCTTCACCTGACTCAGAAGCTGTTACGGAATCCCCTGCGAACCAGGAACAAATAGGGATGCCCAACCCAGCCTCGGTTTATTGTGAAGAGCAGGGAGGGACTCTGGAGATGAAAACCGACAACACAGGCGGACAGTACGGGGTTTGCAAATTCGCCGATGGAACCGAATGCGAAGAGTGGGCGTTCTTTCGCGGCGAATGCAGACCCGGCGCGGCAACTACCCCCGCCCCGAAAATGGACGAACCGGCGCAGGTCTATGTCAACGACGATTACGGGTTTTCCTTATCTCTCCCTGAATCGTGGACGATTGAAGAACACCCCGATTACCTGATTTTGAGCAAACCAGGATACAGGTTTTTCCTTGGATTTCAGGGCGCGAATGAAGACCCCAAGCCATTTCGTACAGGCATGCCTGAGGGTGAATTTGTGGATGGCGGGAGCGCCATCTTATTCGGGCAGGCAATCCCAAAACGTATTCTGGTATTTGAGGGCAAAAACAAAGTCGTCGCATATGGTGGCAGAATCAAAGCTGGCGACCTGATGGTGGTCATGTACCTGGACGGGGTTGAGAGTCCCGATACGAATTACCGAGAGATTGATATTTCTCCGGAGGTAATCGCTGAGGCAGATCAGATCATTGCATCTATCGCTTTAATATCTGGCGATCAGCCCAAATTGGAGTTAAATCCATAAATTTAACGGGCGAAGGCTGCCTCAAAACAGGGCAGCCTTCGTCGCAAACGATACAGAGAGGGTCGCTACACCAGAGCATCCACCATTAAGACCACGAACAAGAAAGCCAGGTACATACTGGAATAACGATACATCTTCCAGGCGAGCTTGTTGCCGCCCTGTTTCCAGACTTTCCAGGCTGCCATTAATAACCATAAACCCAATAATCCGGCTCCAACCAGATAGATACTTCCGCCCAGCCCAAACAGCGGCAACAAAAGCGTCAATACCACAAGCTCAACGGTGTACAGAAATATCTGCGAGCGAGTGGCCGCCTCGCCGCGTACCACCGGCAGCATGGGCACTCCAGCCCGGGCGTAGTCATTCCGGCGCACCAATGCCAAAGCCCAGAAATGCGGCGGAGTCCACATGAAAACCACCCCAAACAGGAACAAAGAGGGGATGTTCAGGCTGCCAGTAGCTGCTGCCCACCCCACCAGGGGTGGGATGGCGCCTGCCCCACCGCCAATGACAATATTCTGCACGGTGGTTTTCTTAAGGAATATACTGTAAAGCAGCACATAGTAAATAATCCCTGCCAGGCTGAGAAGAGCTGCCAGGAAATTGACAAACGCCACCATCAGGTAAAAAGACGCCAGCGCCATGCCAACCCCAAACGCCAACCCTTCCCCTGGGGTAAGTCTGCCGGCAGGAATGGGACGTTTTTGGGTGCGCTGCATCCGGACATCATCTTCCCGGTCTATATACTGGTTGATTGCCCCAGAGCCGCCCGCCGCCATAAACCCACCCAGCAACGTCCAAAACGCCAAAGGTAGAGATGGCAAGGTTTGACCGCCGATTACCATCCCCGCATATGTGGTCACCAACAGCAACGCCACGACGATTGGCTTGGTGAGCATGAGCAAATCTCGCCACAATCCTTTACGCCCCCTGATTTGCGCCGCTTCTTGCACTTCATCGTAAGTGCTCCGCCCAGATAGCCCTACCCCGATGAGTTGCACGATCAAAGCAGCCCAGGAAGCGATTGCTGTTGCCTTGTGCAATCCGACAAGGTAAGGGGGAAAGCCCTGAACCAGTTTGGCGCCCAAAAGCGCCTGGGCAAAAAACAAGACCGCTGCAGCGGTCGTCGCTACGATAACAACCGTCTGGGTGCGTTGTTGGCGCCAGGCGCGCACCAGCAAGGTCGCCAGCGACATCCCCCCTGCCAGCACGATCAAACGATGAATCAGACTCAGCCAGGCTATCGCATCCCGAGGAATTACAGACCCATCGCAAAAAATCCAACCGACACAGGCATTTGCCGGGTTTACCCTTGAAAGAATCACACCGCTGACCAACAAGACAAAAACCGAACCGGCGGTGAATAATGAGTGACGCGCAAAAGATGTACCAAAACCGAGTCTGAGAGGCTTGCCTGGGTTGATACTCAGGTAGTAAGCCTTCACAGTCAACGCAATGACCCATGCCAGAATGAGCAACGAGAGACTCAGGTGAATTGCTGAGGCGATAACCGCCCCATTCTGCAGCTCGACCTGAGAGATAGACCACCCCAAGATAATCTGCGCGAATAGAAGTCCTAGGGGTAGCCAAAGCGAATTCTTGATTTCTTTATTATCGGAGAACCAACGTCTGGCGACAACCGCAGCTACAACGAGGAAACCGCCAGCTACTAGAGTAACCAGACGATGAAAATAATCTGGCAGCGCGCCCACTTCGGAGGGAGGGGTAAATCGCCCAAAACAGGTTGGGTAATCGGGGCAGGCGCCACCCGCCCCATTTATTCGAACGATCCCGCCAAGGACAATCAAGACAAAAATGGCAATGGACGCTCCCAGAACAAGGTTGCGATAGATTCTCAAATGAGATAAATTATTCTGCCCTGTGATCATGTTTTTCTGCATTGTTTCACACGCTCATTCGTGAACAGCTTT
>JBBIPD010000280.1:0-4179 GCA_037443025.1 Chloroflexota bacterium | reverse complement strand
GTGACCACCTGCATGCCAGATATGCAAACCCTGTTCCACAAAGCAGACTTCTCCAGACCCGCCCAGGTCGCGGAAGCCGTTCTGGTTGTCATGCTGCAAGAGGTGATCGAGAGCATTGGAAGGTTTTCTCCCTGGTACAAGCAGCCTGCCCGCGCCTTCGGCTTGACCTCCTTCCGCGACAGCAAAACCAGTCAGATGAAATGGATGCTCGCCCCCGAAGCGGTTCTACGCTGGCAGCCCGTTTTGAAACCCCTGGAGAACGCCATCCGCAAATACAGCGGTCTGATAAGGGCGATGGTTTTGGTGGATGATCTGATGATGGATATCGACTCAGACCCCTGCATCACCGCGGTTTGCAGTTGTGTGCCGCCAAATACGATTCAGATTCGCCGATCTGTGTTGGATAAATCGGAAATCATCTGTGAACGTTGCCTGCAGCCGTTTATCAGCCAGTTCTGAGGTCATGCAAAACCACCCGGGCAGCGTGATAACCGCACATACCATGCACGCCTCCCCCCGGGGGCGTGGCAGATGAGCAAATATACAAACTTTTGACCGGCGTGCGGTAGGGGACCAGTCGCCAGACAGGGCGGGTGAAGAACTGCCAGATGTCCTGCACGCCTGTGTTGATATCCCCCCCAACATAGTTTGGATTATAAGCCTCCCAGGCAGATGCCACGCGGATATGCCGCGCCAGAATCCGCTCCCGAAATCCCGGCGCAAAGCGTTCAATCTGAGCTTCGATGGCTGGAGTCATATCCTGATGAGAGCCATGTGGCACATGACAGTATGCCCAGGCAGTATGTTTTCCTTGCGGCGCGCGGGATGAATCAAAGAGCGATTGCTGGGCGAGCAGCACAAAGGGCTTTTCAGGGTGCTCACCGCGCCAGACCGCTCGTTCGGCTGCGGAGATTTCGTCGAACGTCCCACCGATATGGACGGTGGCAGCCCGGGCGCAGTCCGGATGCGCCCAGGGAATTGGACCATCCAGAGCATAATCCACCTTGCATACCCCTGGTCCGTAGCGATACTTCTCCAGTTGAGAGCGATAACCAGAGGGCAGGCGGTCTCCGGCGATCTCAAGCAGCGCGCGCGGCGACGTATCAAATAACACTGCCCGGGCAGGAGGGATTTCGTCTGACGACCTGACCCATTGCCCGGTGACAATCTCCCCCCCCAACGAGCGCAGGAAACCCGCCAGAGCATCGGTAATGCGCCGGGAGCCGCCTGCCGCTAATGGCCATCCCCGTTTATGCCCCATCATCAACATCACCAGACCAAAAGAGGCGGTAATCGGCTTTTCCAACGGCATCATCGCATGCCCTGCCATCCCGGCAAACAACGCCCGAGCCTCCACACCCTTGAAGTAACTCTGAGCCAGACTGCGCGCTGAGCGGATGGCTTTAAGCCCAAAACTGATGTCACTCCACAGATGGCGGGGGAGGAGCAGCAACGGACCCAACACGTCCTCCACCAGGAAATCCAGCTTCTCCGCCAAAGGAGCGATTAATCGCCGATATGCCTCACCATCTTCGCCGAGTTGCCCCGCCGTCGCCGATATGCTGTGTTCCAGCGTTACCACCCGACCTCCATCCAGCGGGTGAGCCAGCGCCGCGGGGGAATGAATCCATTCCAGACCATACTCCTCCAGGGGGAGCTGGCGAAAGAATGGCGATACCATCCCCAAGGGGTGAATCGCCGAACAGACGTCGTGCTGAAAACCGGGCAGGGTCAGCTCAGCGGTGCGTGTTCCACCCCCAATTTCTGATTGACCCTCGATAACCAGGACCGCCAAACCCGCCCGCGCCAGAGTAATTGCCGCCGCCAGCCCGTTGGGTCCTGAGCCGATGACCACCGCATCGTAAACCTGATTATTCGACATGATAAGCCAACAGGGTTATTTTACCCCCTGAAAAGGGATTGGCTCGCTCTTCTGAAAGCTCCTATCTGTTTTCCTTGACCGCCGGTTTACGAAACCAACGGACGGGGGCGGTGACAAAATAAACCACCGTACGGATGGCTGCGTTCTGCCAGATATTCTTTGCCTGGCTCCATTGTACTTTCGGGTCCACCAGAACTTTGCTGGTCGTCACCTGCCCCTGCACGCCAAAATGCTCCGCCAGCGAGTTAAGCACGTGAATCCAAATCTTGTCTTGCTGACCTGATGCACCCATATAGCGATTGAAAAACTCGTACAAGGGGTCGTTCGGTCGGCACAGAGACTGGCATTGCGCCACGACGCACCCATCCTCTTCAAAGGTGCTGAAGGTGTTCCAACCCGATTCGGGGTGACCCTCGGGTGTCATCACGGTTACCGTGGTGTCATCCGCGTACAACACCAGCACGCCTGTGGAAACAGGCAGGATGCTCGGCGTGCCGGGTAGAGCCGGCACTTTGGCGTCAATCAGCACCACCTGTCCCGGTGTGAGACCCGACATGGTCGGGTAAAAACGGTTCTCAGGCGGTTGGAACTTGGGGAAATTCGCTTTCCAAACATCCATCACTTCTGCGGCAGTCAAATTGACCCCCGTCAGGCGGACCTTAAACGTCTTCTGCCACATCTGTCCAAATCCCTGCAAAGGAGAGACGGGCTGCATGCCGTCCACGTTCAGGTTCATGGCGCCAGCTGGCACATCGGTCACCTTCATGCGTGAAACGGGGGGCGACCAGGCAGATGGCTTGGGTTCAGGCTGTTCGGGTTCAGGGTTGGATGCGTTCACGCTTCCTCCTCAAGGTTACATCAAACAAAGTCAGTTCAGCGCCGCCAGGGCTTCCGCCTCGCCGGGGTAGGTCACGATGGCTTCATTCAACCGGGTGAGTTCGAAAATCTGTTGGTAATGTTCGCTCAGCCCATAGGCTATCAGGCGTTGCTTCTGGCGGTTCACCCGAATCAGTAGAGTGACCAGCAACCCAATCCCGGAGCTGTTCATATAATCCAGGTCGCTAAAATTCAAAACAATCTGCCTGGCGCCATTGCTGGTAGCCTGAGTATACGCGTCCATCAAAGCGTTCTCGGCAAAGGCATTGATTTCGCCCTGGATATCAATCACGCTGGTCTGCGGGCTTACCTTGCGAACAAGTAGATGTATTTTTTCAGCCGTCATCTTAATATCTCCCTTCTAAAAGTTATGCGATCCCCGCCCGAACACTGGCTTCATCGGGATAAATGCTCATGAAATCCACCAGGCGGGTGATCTGGAAAATTTCCACGTAATGGTCGCTCAACCCAATCACTGCCAGGCGGCGGTGCGATTTACGCGCCCGCGCCAGCAGACCGACAATCAAAGCGATTCCGGTACTGTTGATATACGATACCTCCTCAAAATTCAGCACAATGGCATCCTCGCTCAAGGCTTCGGCTTTGCTATATGCCGCATCCAGCTCCTGGCTGGCAAAGGCATTGATCTCTCCCGATAAATCAATGACTGCCAGAGCACCGTCTCCACGGACTTCCGCTGCAAACGCATGATTCATGCCCGGTCTCCTTCATCGAGCTTGAAAATCAGCTCAACTGTGTGATGAATTTCGTCTGTGTAAACATTCATTTCGTCCACCATGTTTTTAATCAAGAATAAGCCCCAGCCGCGCGGCGACTGCAAACCAGCCAGTTTTGCCTCCAAATCGGGAGCCTCCGGCTCCGGGATAACCTGGTTCGCGCCATGATCGGTGATCAGGACCTTAAGCGCTGATTGTGAAGCCCAGACTTCGATATCCACGGGCAGATCGTCTCGGTAGCGGTTGCCGTGTTCCATGGCGTTCATTGTGGTCTCTGCCACAGCGGTTTTCAAGCGCTCCAAACGCTCTTTCGGCAGCGGCGTCGTCTGGACTATCAGCGCCACCTCCTCCATTGCCTGCAGCTCATTCCCCGGCTCGCTGGGAAGGCTGAACTCAGCCAGCAAATTCCAGGTTTCTCCTGCGGTTGCCTGTTCCACAGCGGAAAGCGCAGGTCCTTCCGCAGCCAGATACTCCAGAGTCACCAGGGTTACATCATCTTCCTGTTCCCAGCCCGGACCGGTATAACTTGCCAGTTCTTCGATAAGGAATTGGGCGATCGGTTCTGCTAAACGTTTGCTCTGATCCTTCTTTGCGGCGAGCAATTGGCGCAGGTGGGGGAAGCCAAACATCTCTCCCTCAAGGTTATGCGCTTCCACGAGTCCATCGCTGTAAAGGACCAACCCA
>JBBIPD010000279.1:0-4192 GCA_037443025.1 Chloroflexota bacterium | reverse complement strand
TCGCCAGACCCCGGTCAATCCTCATAGTCTGCCGCAAGATGGGCAATCCCCTACCCACCGATACGGTTGACGGGAGAAAATTATCTCGTTAAAATAGTTTCAATTGTTAACGGTTAATCATCTTAACTAATTCTGAAAGGCAAATGATATGGATGCCAGCGATGATCGTAACAGTGATCAGTTGCGCCGGGCAGTGGATGCGTTTTGGGAGATAATTCCTCCGTTCTGGCACCGTGTTCGAGCTCATATCCGCCAGATTGCGGCGGAGCGGTTTGAGATCAGCGTTGAACAATTTCATATATTACGCCACATACGCCGGGGAGACAGTTCTATCAGCGATCTGGCGCAATCGAAGAATATCAGCCGACCTGCGATGAGTCAGGCGGTGAACGCGCTGGTGAACAAGGGGTTGATTGTTCGCACGCCAAATCCCCGGGACCGTCGCCATATTCAACTCGAATTGACCGAGGCGGGGAATGCCCTCCTGGACGCGGTCTTTGAGGATACCCGGCGGTGGATGATGGAGATTCTTGCGCCTCTGAACGGCGAAGAACTACAAACGTTGATATCGGCGATGGATTTCCTCAACAAAACCCAATCAGTATGAACCAGGTCTTCAAGCTCCTTCATTTTCTCAGACCTTATTGGAAGAAAAGCATCCTGTCCCTGATTCTGCTGGTGATTGTGGTCGTGCTTGATCTGGCGATACCCAGACTGGTTCAGCGTATTATTGACCAGGGAATTTTGGCTGGCAATCTGAAGCAGGTGTGGCAGACATTCCTGTTGATGCTGGCAATCTCTCTCGCAAATACCCTTTTTGCCATCGGCAATAATAACTATTCTGTTCAGGTGGGCGAAGGGGTCGCCCGCGATTTGCGTGAGGCTTTGTTCGTCAAAATTCAATCCTTTTCCTACGGGAATCTGGATCGAATGAAGACCGGTCAATTGATGGTACGCCTTTCGAGCGATTCGAGCGTTATCCAAAGATTGGTTCAAATCTCGTTGCGCATTGGGACTCGCGCTCCCTTAATCATCCTCGGCAGTATTATCCTGATGTTTAACACAGACCCTCGTCTGGCGCTGACGCTGGTGCCATTGCTTTTGATTACCTCAGGGATGATTGTCTTCTTTGTCGTCAAGATGCGCCCGCTTTTTATGACCCTGCAATCGAAATTGGATCGGCTCAACACTATCCTCCAGGAGAATATCGCCGGGGTGCGGGTTGTCAAGGCTTTTGTTCGCGCCGAGCATGAGGCGCAACGTTTCGAAGCAGCCAACCAGGATTTTACCGAGCGAAATATCCGGGTCATGGAATTTATGTCTGCCATGGGTCCGGCAATGAGTATCTGCGTCAATATCGGCATCGTGGCGGTTATTTGGGCAGGTGGATTGCAGGCAATGGCTGGTGAGGTGACTACCGGTCAGATTGTGGCTTTCGTTAATTACTTGCAGACAGCTCTCGGTCCGTTGTTGATTATGGTCAATCTATCCAATGTTTGGGCGGCGGGCATCGTCTCGGCTGAACGCGTCAACCAGGTGTTGGAGACCGTTCCCGAAGTGCAGGATGCTCCCGATGCGCGCATCCTGCCAGCTTCCGCCCGACAGCAGATTGTTTTTGAAGGGGTTGGATTTCATTACAATGGCTTAAGCGAGTCCACCGTTCTGCAGGATATCAACCTGGTTGCCGAACCGGGGCAAACGGTGGCAATTCTTGGGGCTACTGGCGCAGGAAAATCATCGCTGATCAACCTGATACCACGTTTTTATGAGGTTACCCAGGGGCGTGTAATGGTTGGGGGCGAAGATGTTCGCCGGTTACAACAGGACTCGTTATTGGCTCATATCGCGGTTGTGCCCCAGGAGACCGTCCTTTTCTCCGGGACTGTGCGTGAAAACATCTGCTATGGCAACCCGAACGCCTCTGATGACGAGATCGTGGCGGCAGCCAAGGCGGCTCAGGCGCATCAGTTCATTCTAAACCTGCCTGAGGGTTATGACACCCGCGTTGACGAACGCGGCGTCAATCTATCTGGAGGGCAGAAGCAGCGAATTGCTATCGCCCGCGCTCTTCTGACCAAGCCCGATATTTTGATTCTTGATGACAGCACCAGCTCGGTTGATGTGGAGACCGAGACCAAAATTCAGTCTGCAATCAAGTCCTGGATGAAAGATCGAACTTGCTTTATGGTAGCCCAACGCCTGAGCACCGTGCTGAAGGCGGATAAGATCGTTGTGATTGAGAAGGGGCGTATTGTTGCTGAGGGTACCCACCGCAAATTGTTGCGTTCAAGCCCAATCTACCGGGAAATCTACGAGTCGCAACTCGGCAATGGGGTGACGGAAATTTATGACTGATCAGACTTTGACCAAAGATGCCCAGGGGGATTATCGGGCTCGCATGCTGCGGCGTGGTCCGGCAGTGCCGGGTAAGATAGAAAAAGCTCGCGACCCACGCCGGGCGTTGTTCCGTCTGGCGACTTACTTTAAGCCGTTCAAAACGTCTTTGATGGTGGTGTTGCTGTTGGTGCTTGTCTCCACCGTGCTGGGACTGGTCGGTCCGTATTTAATGGGGCGGGCGATTGATGGATTTATCGCAGCCAAAAATCCCAACGGGTTAGCGGTCTTTGCAGTGGGCATGTTGATTGTATTTCTGGTGGGCAATCTGGCTGACGCCGCTTCAGGTTGGATCATGGCATCTGTCTCCCAAAGATCCCTGAAAGGTATGCGCGGTGAATTGTTTAACCATTTGCAAATCCTGAAGTTGAGCTTCTTCGACGCCAATCCTGCAGGTGAGTTGATGAGCCGTCTCACCAACGATATTGATGCCATTAACACCGCTGTTTCTCAAAACGTCGTTACTCTGTTTGCCGGCGTGCTTTCCTTGGGCGGCATCCTGATTGCCATGTTTGTACTCAATATCTGGCTCGCTTTAGCCTCGGTCGTTGTCGTCCCAATCATGTTCTGGTTCACCGCCTACATTGCCCGCTATACCCGCAAAGGATTTCGCGAGTTGCAGAAAAATTTGGGGTTACTCAATGGAGTCATGGAGGAGTCCATCAGTGGTCAGAGGGTGATAAAAGCCTTCCGACGAAACGAAGCAGCCATTGAAGCCTTTCGCCGGCGCAATCAGGAGGTCTACACCGCTGCGGTGTACGCGAATTCATACGCATTGTTGCTGATGCCGCTAACCAACCAGTTGGGTAACCTGTTTGTAATCGCCATCGCCGGTTTGGGTGGCTGGCTGGCGCTTCAAAATCTGGTGACTGTTGGGACCATTGTCACATTCATCAGTTATGGGCGAAATTTCATCAGCCCGCTGCGTCAATTGGCAAACGTGTACAACTCCATTCAA
Source organism: Chloroflexota bacterium (assembly GCA_037443025.1). GTDB lineage: Bacteria > Chloroflexota > Anaerolineae > Anaerolineales > UBA4823 > JAQBDA01. The sequence goes on along the minus strand of JBBIPD010000279.1, from coordinate 840 downwards.
GCAGCCCTGGCTGGCGCAGAGAGGGTTTTTGAAATTATCGACACTCCCGGTGAAGCGGATGCTGACTCTGACGTTGTTGCGCTGGATAAGGTGGCTGGAGAGGTGCGTTTTGAGAATGTGAGTTTCAGTTATGTGGAAGGAACGCCGATTATCAAAAATATGACCCTGGAAGCCAAACCGGGGCAGATGGTCGCCCTGGTCGGTCCTACCGGCGCGGGAAAGACCACCCTGGTCAACCTGCTGATGCGTTTCTATGAGACGAATTCTGGAAGTATCAGCCTTGATGGCGTTGATATTCGAAAAATCAACAAAGATGGTCTGCGTCGAAAATTAGGGCTTGTCCTTCAGGATACATTCTTGTTCTCCGGCACTGTGATGGATAATATTCGCTATGGCAGGTTGGATGCCACGGATGAGGAGGTGATTGAGGCGGCTAAAATCGCCAATGCCGACTACTTCATCCGGCAGCTCCCCCAGGGTTATCAAACCGTCCTCTCAGAGCGGGCGAGCAATCTCAGTCAGGGTCAGCGCCAGTTGTTGTCTATCGCCCGCGCCATTCTGGCTGACCCGGCAGTCCTGGTCCTGGATGAAGCCACCAGCAGTGTGGACACCCGCACCGAATTGCGCATCCAAAAAGCTCTCCTGCGGCTGATGGAAGGACGCACCTCTTTTGTCATCGCCCATCGCCTCAGCACCATTCGGGATGCGGATAATGTGGTGGTCATCCGGGATGGAGAGCTTGTCGAACAGGGTACTCACCAGCAGTTGCTCGACCGCAAAGGCTTTTACCACCACCTGTATTTGAGCCAGTTCAAAGGGGAGGCGATTTAAAAAAAAAGC
>JBBIPD010000278.1:0-4232 GCA_037443025.1 Chloroflexota bacterium | reverse complement strand
CATGGATTCAATCGAACAATTGTTAAAAGATTTGACCGAAGCGCATGGCGTGCCCGGATATGAAACCCCTGTCCGGGCATTAGTGCGCAATTATATGGACTCTCTGGGCGAGATTTCACAGGATAAGATTGGCAGTCTCATCTGTCGTCTGGAGGGCGCAGCCCAGTCGCCGCGGGTGATGCTGGCGGGGCACATGGACGAAATTGGCTTCATGGTGCGTCAAATCACCAAAGAGGGATATCTCTCGTTCATCCCGCTGGGCGGCTGGTTCGACCAGGTGTTGCTTGGACAGCGGGTGGTCGTCAAGACCCGCGCCGGAGACGTGGTTGGAGCGATCGCCGCCAAACCGATTCACCTGCTGACCCCCGAAGAGCGGGGCAATCCCGTGCAGAAAAAGGACATGTATATAGACATCGGGGCGAGCAGCCGGGAAGAGGTAGAGGCGATGGGCGTGCGTCCGGGCGACCCGGTGGTGCCGCGCGCCGATTTTGTGGTTATGGCGAATCAGAAGACCTACCTCTCCAAAGCCTTCGACGATCGGGTGGGGGTGGCGTTGGTAATCTCCGCCCTGCAGGCGTTGCAGGATAAGACGCACCCCAACACTGTGTATGGGGTGGCGACGGTGATGGAGGAAGTGGGCGTGCGCGGCGCAACCACCAGCGTGCGCATGGTAGAGCCGGATGTCGCCATCATCCTCGAATCGGACATCGCCGGGGATGTGCCGGGAATCAAAGAGTACGAGTCAACCATCAAGCTGGGCAAAGGTCCGACAGTGTTGATTTTCGATGCGCGCATGATTCCCAATCTCAAGCTGCGCGATCTGGTGTTGCAGACAGCAGAGGACATCGGCGTTCCGGTGCAAATCTCGGCGGTGGAGGGCGGGGCGACGGATGGTTCTGCCATCCACCTGCACGGGACGGGTGTACCCACGGTGGTCATCGGGGTGGCGGCGCGCCATATTCACTCCCACAGCGCGATTCTCCATCGCGACGATTACGACAACGCCCTGAAGCTGCTGCTGGCGGTGATTCGCAGGCTGGATTTAGAGACGGTGAAATCGTTGACGGAATAATCGGACCGCAGCCGGTTGACGGCGGTCTATCTTTTGGAGGGATGATGTCTGACCTGATTCGACAAATTACTGCCGATTTACAGAAGCAAATCGAGGAGTTTCAGCCTGCGCTGGAAGTGCGGGATGTTGGCACCGTGCTGGAGGCGGGGGATGGCATCGCCCGGGTGGGCGGGCTTTCGGATGTGCGCGCCCAGGAGTTGGTGCAGTTTGCCAACGGGGTGTTGGGCATCGCCTTCAACCTCGAAGCAGAAAGCGTGGGCGTGATTATCATGGGCGAGTACGCCGGCATCGAAGAGGGGATGAGCGTGCGCTCAACCGGTCGAATCGCTTCGGTGCCGGTGGGAGACGGGATGATCGGCAGGGTGGTGAACGCCCTGGGACAGCCGATTGACGGCAAAGGTCCGATTGCGGTGGAGCGCTACCGACCAATCGAGCGCATCGCGGCGGGCGTGGTTGAACGCAAAGACGTGGACACGCCGGTGCAGACGGGCATCAAAGCCATCGACTCGATGATTCCCATCGGGCGTGGACAGCGTGAGTTGATCATCGGCGACCGACAGACCGGCAAGACCGCCCTGGCGATTGACACCATCATCAATCAGAAGGGCAAAGACTTGCTCTGCATCTATGTCGCCATCGGGCAGAAGAAAGCCGCCATCGCCCGCACGGTAGCGTTGCTGGAGCGTTTCGGGGCGATGGATTACACCACCGTGGTGGTCGCCTCGGCGGACGAGTCGGCGGCGTTGCAATATATCGCCCCCTACGCTGGCTGCGCCATTGGCGAAGAGTTTATGGAGACCGGGCGGGATGCGCTGGTGGTGTACGACGACCTCTCCAAGCACGCCTGGGCGTATCGGCAGGTCTCGTTGCTCCTGCGCCGACCGCCAGGGCGCGAGGCGTACCCCGGCGATGTGTTCTACCTGCACTCCCGCCTGCTGGAGCGGGCGGCGCGGCTGGCGGATCAGTTCGTCATTGTCCCAAAAGATTACCCTCAGGCGCAAGCCGAAGCCAAAGATGCGGTGGATGGGAAGGTGTATGGCGGACCGCTGGCGCGGCATGAAGCCGAAGAGGCGTTAAAAGCGATGGACAACGCCGAGGCGTATAAAATCTTGAAGGTGAAAGGGAGCGGCGGCTCGCTCACCGCGTTACCCATCATCGAAACCCTGCTGGGGGACGTATCGGCGTATATCCCGACCAACGTTATCTCCATCACCGATGGGCAGATTTACCTGGAGAACAACCTGTTCTATGCCGGCATCCGTCCGGCGGTGAACGTGGGCATCTCGGTTTCGCGAGTCGGCGGCGACGCCCAGACCCGCGCCATGAAGCAGGTGGCGGCGCGCCTGCGCCTGGATATGGCGGCGTTCCGCGAGCTGGCGGCGTTCGCCCAGTTCGGCTCTGATTTGGACAAATCCACCCAGGCGCAGCTCAACCGCGGTCTGCACCTGCAGGAAATCCTCAAGCAACCCCAATACGCCCCGGTCTCGTTGGAAAATCAGGTCATCGTCATCTACGCCGGGACGCGCGGCTTTGCAGATGATATCCCGCTGGATCAAATGAGACGCTGGGAAGCGGATTTGTTGCGTTTTATGGAGACCTCGTATCCTGAGATTGGGCGGGACATCGCCGAGAAAAAACGGATTACCGAGGAGACCGAAGCGGCGTTGCGGGCGGCGTTGAGCGCGTTCAACAGCACCTGGCAGTAAGCCGCCGGGAAGACCTCGCGGTCTGACGCAGGACACTCTGAGAACGAGGACAGAACGAAACCATGGCATCTGCGAGAGAAATGCGGCTGCGCATCCGCAGCGTGAAGAACATCGCCCAGGTGACCCGCGCTCTGCAGGCGGTGAGCGCCAGCAAAGTGCGCAAGGCGGTCAAAGCGGTCATGGACACCCGACCCTACGCCACCAAAGCCTGGCAGGTCCTGACCCATATTGCGGGGCAGCCGGGCAGGACGACCCTCCATCCCTTGCTCACCGAACGCGAAGAAGTCAAGAAAGTGCTGGTGGTGCTGATAACCGGCGATAGGGGGCTGGCAGGGGCGTATAACACGAATATCGTTCGATTTGCAACCCAGCATTTCGATCATTACCCAACGCCGGTGGCGTACATCACCGTGGGGCGCAAGGGACGTGATTTGATGATACGGCGCAGGAAGGAAATCCTGGCGGAGTTCAGCAACCTGCCCGCGGCGCCTTCCTTTGCGGATGTCTCGGCAATCGGTCGCCTGGTTGTGGACGATTTTCTGAGCGGGGCGGTGGATGAGGTCTATCTGGTGTACACCGCGTTTGTGAATATGATCAAGCAAACCCCAACCTTGAAGAAGCTCCTGCCGCTGGAGGTGGGGGAAACGACCGGCAGGGTGAAGGATTTTGCCCTGGCGGCGCGAGCCGCTGCCGCGACCTATATCTACGAACCAGGGCAGGAGGAAATCCTGGATAATATTGTGCCGCGCTTCACTGCGCTGCAGGTGTATCAGGCGATTTTGGAATCGCTCGCCAGCGAACACGCGGCGCGGATGGTGGCGATGCGCAACGCGACCGATAGCGCGACCGAACTGGCGGCTGCTCTGACCCTGGAATACAACAAAGCCCGCCAGCAGGCGATCACCAGCGAGATGCTGGATATCGTCGGCGGAGCAGAAGGCGTTGGATAAACGCCATTCGGTTGCGGATTGATTTTGGCTTTTTACTGATTTTTGGAGGAATGGATGGCAAAAGGACGGATTGTACAGATATTGGGCGGTGTGGTGGATGTCGAATTTCCCCCCGATCAGCTTCCGGAGGTCTATGAAGCGATTGAGGTGCCGTTGGACGACGGGGACAGGCTGGTGCTGGAGGTGAACAAACACCTGGGCAACAACTGGGTGCGCTGCGTGGCGATGGACTCGACCGACGGTTTGCAGCGCGGCGTTCCGGCGTACAGCACCAGCGCCCCGATCATGGTGCCGGTGGGGGAGGAGACCCTGGGGCGGGTTTTTAACGTCTTGGGCGAGCCGATTGACAAACGCGGTCCGGTCTCCGCAAAGCTGAAGTACCCCATCCACCGCCTTGCGCCTAAATTTGCAGACCAATCCACCAAGGTAGAAGTGTTCGAGACCGGAATCAAGGTGATTGACCTGATTGCCCCCTTCACCAAGGGCGGAAAGACGGGCATCTTC
>JBBIPD010000277.1:0-4245 GCA_037443025.1 Chloroflexota bacterium | reverse complement strand
GTACATCAGCCTGCCCAACCACCTCCACGCCGAGTGGAGCATCAAGGCGTTGCAGGCTGGCGTGCATGTGCTGTGCGAAAAACCCTTCGCCCTCAGCCTGGACGAAGTGGACGCCATGATTGCCGCCAGCCGCCAAACCGGCAGGGTTTTGGCGGAGGCATTCATGTACCGCCACCACCCCCAGAGCAAAATCCTGGGCGAATGGGCGCGCTCCGGCAAATTCGGCGATATCCTTCTGACGCGGAGCGTCTTCACCTTCCGCCTGCAAAACCCCGGCGACGTCCGCCTGGCGCCGGAAATGGGCGGCGGGGCGCTGTGGGACGTGGGCGTCTATCCGGTCAGCTTCTCCCAATACATCATGGGCGAAGCGCCTGAGCGCGTCTCCGCCGCGCAGCAGCTCGGCGAGAGCGGCGTGGATATCTCTTTCATCGGCAACCTGGAATATTCCAACGGACGCATGGCGCAAATCGCCTGCTCTTTCAGCTCGCCCTACTACCTGTACGCCGAGGTGTTGGGGACGCAGGGGCGCCTGGTGTGCGACCGCCCCTTCAGCGGGATGGACGACGGCAAACCGCACCTGTTCTATTTCGATCAAGATGGGAACCGGCAGGTCATCAAAGTCCCGCGCCAGGAGCTTTACCTGGGCGAGGTGGAAGATATGCACGCCGCCATCCTCGACGGCAAACCCCAATACCTCACGTTAGATGAAACGCGTAATCATGTGCGCACGGTGCTGGCGCTCTACGAAGCCACCCGCACGGGGCAACCGGCGAGGCTGACCTGAGACGAAATCATCCTCGAACGATAATGGGGAGAGACGCAGCCTCTGCGTCTCTCTCTCGTTAAACAATCGTTTACAAACCATTGACAAACCCTTAAACCCCGCTTCTCCCTCCGTTAACCTTCTCCCGTTATACTCGTATTGTAGAAAATACCCAATCTTGTTTTATACTCTATACAGGAGGAGATTACCCATGTCCCGTAAATTATCTCTGGTGATTTCAGCTTTGGCGTTTTTGACCATCCTGGTCAGCGCCTGCGGCGGTCAGGCGGTGCAGATTCCAACCCCCACCGCGCAGCCCGCCCCCGCCCAGACCGAAGCGCCCCCGCCCACCGCAGGAGCGGCAGAGAGCGAGGGGATGCTGCCGGCGGTGGTTGCGGCGGATTACCCCGACCCGATCATCTCCGCCGGTTCGTCCACCGTCTTCCCCCTGACCGAAGCCATCGCCGTGCGCTGGGAAGGCGAGGGCGGCGGCAAGGTGACCATCGACCTCATCGGCACCGGCGCCGGCTTTGAACGCTTCTGCGTCGCCGGCGAAACCGATATCTCCAACGCCTCCCGCCCCATCAAAGACTCTGAAGTCGAAGCCTGCAAAGCCATCGGGCGTACCCCCATCGAGTTCCGCGTCGGCACCGACGCCCTCGCCGTCGTCGTCTTCACCGAGAACGACTTCCTCAACGACATCACCCTGGACGAGCTGGCTTTGGCGTTCTCCACCGCCGAGAAATGGTCCGACATCCGCCCCGAGTACCCCGCCGAGACCATCCTGCGCTACTCCCCCGGCACCGACTCCGGCACCTTCGACTACTTCGTCGAAGCCGTCATGGATAAATACTACGTCAAGTCCGACGCCGACAAGGGCAAGGGGCGCGAGGCTATCCTCAACGCGGCGAACATCCAGTTCTCCGAAGACGATAACGTCCTCGTCCAGGGCGTCGAAGGCTCCCCCTACGCCATCGGCTACTTCGGCTTCGCCTACTTCAACGAGAACAAAGGTCTGCTCAAAGCCCTCCCCGTTAACGGCGTCGAACCCACCGAGCAGACCGCCGAGGACAACTCCTACCCCCTCTCCCGCCCGCTCTTCATCTACTCTGACCCCGGCGTCATGCAGTCCAAGCCTCAGGTGGCGGCTTTCATCAACTTCTACCTGACCTATGTCAACGAAGAAGTCCTCGATGTCGGCTACTTCCCCGCCAGCGCCGCCGCCCTGGATAAGGCAAAACAAAACTGGCTGGATGCGATGGGGCAATAAAGAGCATTGTTTCGGACTGGCGATCCTGTTAGAACAACCCTGCGCTTGTTCACTGAACCAGGGGAAAACAGCGACCTGTCGTATATTGCGGGGAAAAAACCCCGCAATATACGACCGCTTGTTGAATCGCCCCGCCCACCTATGGTAAGATAGACCATTGGGGAAGCCAAGAATCTCTGGAATCAAGGAGCCATAAGACGTCCATGGCAACCATACCTTCCAAACTGCCTCAAAAGACATTCAGCGCGGCGCAGGTGAGCCTGCGGCACAAGCCCCGCCCGTTGGAAAATCTGGTGGAGGCGTCTCTGTTCGTCAGCGCCGCCGCCTCCATCCTGACCACGATTGGAATCATCTACGAACTGTTCAAGGAGTCGTCGCTCTTCTTTAGAGAGGTGCCGCTGAGCAAATTCCTGTTCGGTCTGCGCTGGCAGCCGCAGGTCGAGGCGTTCGGGGTGCTGCCTCTGGTGAACGCCACCTTGATGACCACCCTCATTGCCATGATCATCGCCCTGCCCCTGGGTCTGTGCGTCGCCATTTACCTCAGCGAATACGCCTCGACCCGGGCGCGCTCGATAATCAAACCCGTCCTGGAAGTGCTGGCGGGCATCCCCACCGTGGTCTATGGCTTCTTCGCCCTGACCTTCATCACCCCCTTCCTCCGCAATCTGCTCGGCAGAGGCGTGGTGGAAATCTACAACACCGCCTCTGCCGGCATCGCCATGGGCATCCTCATCCTGCCTCTCATCGCCACGATGACCGAGGACGCCCTGAACGCAGTGCCTCAATCGCTGCGCGAGGCGGCTTACGGATTGGGGGCGACCCGTCTGGAGACCGCCCTGCGCATCGTCGTCCCCGCCGCCATCTCGGGCATCGCCGCGGCGTTCATCGTCGGGCTTTCCCGCGCCATTGGGGAGACGATGATCGTCGCCATCGCCGCCGGCGCCGGTCCAAACCTTACCCTCAACCCCTTCAAACCCGCCGAGACCATGACCGGTTACATCGTGCGCATCAGCGGCGGCGACCTGAGCTACGACTCGATTGACTACAACAGCATCTTCGCCATCGGTCTGCTGCTCTTCTTCATCACCCTGCTGCTCAACATCATCAGCCAGCAGGTCGTGCGCCGCTTTCGGGAGGAGTACGAATGAGCCTCGCCAACCCCAATCCAGCCCCAAAGACCCCTGGCTGGGAAGACCAGGTCTCCAACCTGCCCCGCCGACACCGCATCGGCGCCATCTGGCTGGTGGTCTTCCAGGCGTCCACGATCATCGGCATCATCGTCCTCGCCACCTTGCTGCTCAAGATTATCAACGATTCGTTCGGCTATACGATTATCGTCTATAAAACCGATCCCATTACCATCCTCAATACCCCCAACCCCCTGGAGGATTTGACCAAAGATGAGCTAATCGCCATTCTCCAGGCGAACATCACTTCCGGGCGCTATCGAACCCTGGATAAAGAGACCCCCATTCAAGAACGCTCTGCAAACGAAATCTACGACCTGATCATCAGCGAGGTCGCCAAACCCCGCGTCGCCGAGACCTACAATCTTTATCAATCCATCACCCAGAAAAATCAGATTTTTCAGCACGCCATCGAGGAATACGGCGGAGGCTACATCCAGTTCCGCTCTTGGGTCTCATTGGATTTCATCACCTCTCCCCAGTCGAGCAACCCGCTGGTAGCGGGCGTGCGCAACGCCATCCTTGGCTCGCTGTGGACGATATTCATCGCCATGCTCTTTGCCGCGCCAATGGGCGTCGCCGCGGCGGTCTATCTGGAGGAGTACGCCCATGACAACTGGGTGAACCGCCTGATACGCACCAACATCAACAACCTGGCGGGCGTCCCGTCTATTATTTACGGCATCCTCGGCTTGGCGGTGTTCGTCCGCGCCCTGCAGCCCATCACCAGCGGAGCGGTGTTCGGCTATGGCGACCCTGCCACCGCCAACGGGCGCACCATCCTTTCCGCCGGGCTGACCCTGGGGCTGCTGGTGCTGCCCCTGGTCATCATCAACGCTCAGGAGGCGATACGCGCCGTGCCCCGTTCTTTGCGGGAGGCGAGCTTTGGGCTGGGCGGCACCAAATGGCAAACCATCTGGCACCACGTGTTGCCCAATGCCATCTCCGGCACCCTCACCGGCACCATCCTGGCGATGTCCCGCGCCATCGGCGAGACCGCCCCCCTGGTGGTCATCGGCGCTTCC
>JBBIPD010000276.1:0-4315 GCA_037443025.1 Chloroflexota bacterium | reverse complement strand
GGGGGAGCTGCTCCATATGCCCAATTACCCTCAGGAAGGCGCCACACGCGGCGGGCACATTCCAGGCGCGGTCAATATCCCCTGGTCGCTGGCTGCCAATGAAGCCGATAGCACCTTCAAATCAGCCGACGAATTACGCCAGCTCTACGCCGGCGCCGGTCTCAGCCCGGACAAAGAAATCATCGCCTATTGCAGGATTGGTGAGCGCAGTTCACACACCTGGTTTGTCCTCACCTACCTCCTTGGGTATGAAAATGTGCGCAATTACGATGGTTCCTGGACCGAATGGGGCAACCTGGTAAACGCGCCCATCGAAAAATAGGCGAAACGATCAATCAAGGCATTGATTAAACCAGCGCACAAGAGCAATACCACACCCGCAAAAGGGCTTGGGCTGGGAACCCCAGAATGACGGATTCCGTCTAAGCCTGGAAGTGCAATAACAATCCCAACCCGGAGCGCCCGATGTTCACCAGGAAAAATTTATTTTTGCTCTGTGCGCTATTTTTGCTGCTCCTATCCGCCTGCGCTCAGACAACGCCGATACCCTCCTCTTCTCCAACGCCGGCGGAAATTCCCCCTACCGAGGCGGTTACCAACACGCCAACTCCGCTTCCGCCATCAGAAACCCCCACCGCCCAGGAAACGCAAGTGCCAATAAAATTCCTGCCTGTGGTAGAAAAGCTGGCTCAATCCTATGGTCTGAATCCAGACGACGTCAGACTCCTGCCTGGGGGTTTATCGCCCGGGCATCGCTTGCCTGGAGGTCATCACCCCGGGGTATCGTCTCATTTTCGAGACCCCTGAAGGGCAGATTGAAGTGCATACCACGCTCGATGTCTCGATATTTTACATTCTCTCGTTCGAGAGCGGAATAAAAGGAGAGGCGTTGCTGATTAATGCCTGTCCCGGACCGGTTCGACCGGGTCAAATATGCCCGGATATACCCTACGTAGGGCTTATTCAAATCACGGACGAAAACGGTCTCCCTATCGCCGAGATTTCCACGATGGATGACGGGTCTTTTCAGGTTGATCTCCCCCCGGGGAGTTATCTCCTCACAATTCCATCCGGGGACGCATACCCCATTGCCACCTCGCAACCTGTCTCTGTGCACCCAGGAGAATACAGCCCGGTTCGATTTGTTATCGACCGTGGAATGCGATAATTCAAGCCGACCCCCATCTTCATAATATCCCGCAAAGCCACCATTTTACCCGCGGGAAGCTTTATTCTCTGCGTTCTCTTGCGGGGATTAATATACTCCCAGCCACTCCATCACTGCATCACCATAGGTCCATACCAGCCCTGTAGCAACGAGGGCGCAGCAGCAGCACAACAAGACCAGGACAATGATGACAATGATCCAGGTCTGGGTTTTGTTCTTGGGTGGGGTTTCTGGTGTTACGGGAGCGCCAATCTCTTCCGTCATTTTCCCTTCTCCTTGTGTGATTTGTTGTTACAGTCAGGCTGATTTCTTTGGGTTCGAACGATACCACATTTTATAGACCACCCAAGAGGTGATGATGATCGCCAAAACAGCGAACAGAACGGGTATCACGATTGAGAGAATCGAGACGATTCCAGAAACCACATCTTCCAGGATACTGACAGGCACATTGCCTGCCCCGCCTGTGGTGGCTGTGACCGCCGGGCGGACAGCCAGGGATTTTGCCGCATGGACGCCGCCAGCTACAAGCAACCCCGCAGCCAGAGAAAGAATCGGATGGACATCCGTAATCACCCTGGCGCTGGCGGCGAATAGAAGCGCTCCCGCCGCAGGACGGATAAAAGTCTGTATCAGGTCATTGATATGATTGACCGCCGGGATTTTATCGGCGAAAAATTCAATGCCTGCCAACACGACCAGCAGACCAATAATCCAGGGACTCTCCAACGCATTCCAGGGCGGTTGGAGAGTGATCAAATCGGTAAATTTCGCCAGAAGCGAGATTGCCAGCAGGGGGATATAGGCGTTTAACCCTGCACTGGCTGAAAGCCCAAAAGCGGTAAACACTCCTCCTAAGGCGTCCATTCAAAATTCTCCTCAAACCACATCGTCTGCTCAACGATTATACCGGTCTTGGGCTGACGGGGATAGCCTTAACCGAGGTGAAACCCATCCCAGGTGCCGGTCAACCAATACCGCCCCAGGTCTAACAGAATAATCTGCAAAAGCGCCAGACCAAAACCGGCAACCACCGGCGTCAATATTTGCCCCACCCGTTGGTAGCGGTTCTCCGCCCCGATGATCATCACCCAGACCATGCTGTACACCGTGGTAAGCACAAGCAGCACCCCCGCCGCGCTCACCAATGCCAGGGGGTAAAGCACAACGGGGTTTTCGGTCAAAACCAGGGCATCCAGCAACAGAGCCAGCCCCAGCACCCCCCCGAATTTACTCCAGCCGTCCATCCCCGGTTTTGGATCATAATCCATCCAAATCGTCTGGTTAAAGCCCGGGAATAAGGCAATAGCAATCGCTAACCCCATACCCGTCCCGCTGAAAAGCCTCCACCAGTTTTGGGGCTGGTATAAATAAGGCGCACCGGGTATCAGTGACAGGAATGAATTCAAACCATCCACAGCGAAAAAGAGGACCAGAAATCCAACCGAGACAATCACACTCTTCGCCGGAGTCCCTGCCCGCTTGCGACCGATTATCGCCTGATAAAGCAATCCCAGGACAGCCCCCAGGTACATGCCTGTGCAGCGGGCGCATAAAGGCAACTGACGCTCACCTAAATGAAATGACCGCAAATCAATCCGGTGACATACCGCATAACCCACTGCATCTGCCTTGCCCAACAACCCCTCAGGTGTGTTCAAGAGCCAGCCAAGCGCCAACAAGCCCACGCCGAGGTAAATAAACCTGCTCCAGGACTCCATCCGAACCCGTAATCTGGACAAAGATTGGTTCATAGCCCTGATTATAGGGTATTCCCCCAAAAACACAAGACTGTTGGCAAAGGACGGTATCTGCGGTATGATAGGTGCTCATACCAGGTAAAAGTTCGATTGTGTACCGATTGTTGAATCGTCATGGAGCCTTTGATGAAGAATCTGCTTATTGTCATTCTCCTCCTGGGGCTACTGCTCTCCGGGTGCAATACGTCAAATCCAAATCCGCAGGAGACTCCCTCTCCTTTATTTACCAGCCAGGCAATACCAACCAGCATTCCTGCCAAAACACCTGTCCCCCCGACAGATACGCCCGCTCCCACAGCCACATTGCCGCCGACTCACACCTCCACCCCTACCGAGACGCCACCCCAGGATTACGGTCCGACCAATTTCCCAGCCGACGTGAACCCGCTGACCGGTCTGCGCCTCGACGACCCCTCAGTCCTGGACCGGCGACCGGTGGCGGTCAAGATACAGTCCTTCCCCCGTCAACAGCGACCAGATTGGGGCGTCTCCTTTGCCGATGTGGTTTACGACTATTACCAGAACAACGGGATGACCCGTTTAAATGCCATCTTCTACGGCAATCTGCCCGAGAAAGCGGGACCGGTGCGCTCAGCGCGCCTCTTCGACAGCAATATCATCCGGATGTACGAGGCGATATTCGCCTTTGGCGGGGCTGATTCGCGCATTCTGAATCGTCTCTTCAACTCTGAATACGCCGACCGCCTGGTTGTTGAAGGCAATAATACCTGCCCGGCGATGTGCCGCGAAGACCCCAACGGCTACAACTATCTCATCGCCAACCCTCTGGAGATTGGCGCATATGTGAAGACCAAGGGAGTTGACAACAGCAAACCCAATCTGGAAGGCACGACTTTCAAGCACCAACCGCCGGAAGGCGGTCAGCCTGGGGAAAACGCCTATGTTCGTTATTCCATCAGCGCATATGTGCATTGGAAATTTGACCCTGCCAGTGGTAAATATTTGCGTTTTCAGGATAATGTAGAAGCCTATACCCCCCAAGAAGAAGTCTATGCGCCGGCGACTGACAGGATAAATGACGAGCAAGTTGCTGCGGATAATGTGATCGTTTTGAAGGTAATCCATCAATATGTCTATAAAGCGGGCAACAGCGAAATCGTGGATATCCTGCTGGGGGGGAGCGCGGAAGCCTACGCCTTCCGCGATGGGGAGGTGTATCAGCTCCAATGGAACCGACCGACCAACGCCTTGCTGACCCTCACCTTCCCCGATGGCACACCCTATCCCTTAAAGCCAGGCGTCACCTGGTTTCAGGTTGTGGGACAGTCTTCGACCAATGAGCTGACCCCCGACAATGGCATGCGCTTCGAATTCCGCTTTCCATAAGGAAAGTCAGACCTAACAATTTTATCGAGTGTCCAGCATC
>JBBIPD010000275.1:0-4316 GCA_037443025.1 Chloroflexota bacterium | reverse complement strand
GCGCCCAGTTGATTGCCTGAACAACATCAAAGAAGTCGTGCTGCCGCTCCAACATGCGAAGCTCGTCAGGGTGAACCGACTGCATTCCCAGGCTGAGGCGATTGATGCCAGCCTCTCTGAACTGTCTTAATTCTCGGGGTTTTAATGTGCCTGGATTCGCCTCCATAGTAATTTCAACTTCAGGGAGTACCTGGAAACTGCAACGGAGGGTCTTTAATATTTTCTCCATTTCAACGGGAGGAAGAAGGGACGGTGTGCCTCCACCAAAATATATCGTGTGCACTGTATACAGAACAGGCGCGGCTTTAGCGACCGTTTCTATTTCGAGGCAAAGCACTTCGACATAGTTGAGTATTAAGTGATTTAAACCAGCGTAGGTATTGAAATCACAATACGCACAACGATGCTGGCAGAAAGGGATATGCAGATAAATGCTGACCAAATCCATGAAAAAAGTATACCATCTTGGCAGGTTTGAATCGCTGTATTTTCTGGTATAATCCGCCAAGCCGTGGGCAAGACCTGAAAGTTGCCCTGGTCAGATAAATTATGAGCATAGAGACACCATCAAAACCGACCAAATTGGGCCCCACCTGCGGCACAAGAGTGAGTGAGGACGCCCTTCGTTGCCAGGTCTGTGGCACCGATTTGACCAACACAGGCAAATCATCTCCCACAACCAAATCCCTTCAGAGCAGTCGTATCCCGGTCATTACCCTCAACCTGCCGCTTGCCCTGGGGCTATTGGCGCTCTTCATCGCCATTGGCGCAGCCCTGGTCTATTTTGCCATGCGCCAACCAACTGCCCAGGCAGTTGTGCCAACCGAGACACCAACCGTCACCATCACCCCTACCGCTACCAACACACCCACGCCCATCACCCCAACCGCCACCAACACCCTCGAACCATCTCCTACGCCGTTCACATACAAAGTTGCCTTGGGGGATAGCTGTTCGACAATTGCATTTCGTTTTGGCGTCTCCATTCAAAGCATTGTCTTGTTGAATGAACTACCGGCAGCTTGCGATACCCTCTTTGAAGGGCAGACCCTTCTTATTCCCCAACCCACTCCGACCCCCACCCCGCTCCCGACCGCGACCCTCAGCGAAGCCGAAGCCACAGACGCCGCCTGTCCTAAGATTGAATACACCGTTCAGGATAACGACACCCTGAGCAGCATATCGGCAAATTATGCCGTGCCTATCGCCGCCCTGAAATCCTATAACGGGCGGGTCAATGACACAGTCCGTTCAGGGGAGATATTGATAATCCCCTTGTGTGAACGCGCAGCAACCCCCGGACCATCGCCAACACCCACTCCGCCGCCCCCCTATCCAGCGCCGAACTTGCTACTCCCGGCTGATGGCGCCCCATTCACTGCTGCGGATGATGCGATCACCCTCCAATGGGCTGCTGTGGGCACCCTCCGCGAAAACGAAGCCTATGCCGTCACGATTGTTGATTTAACCGAAGGGTCAGAGCGACAGTTGGTCGAGTATGTGACTGATACCAAATTTATCGTGCCACTGAGTTTTCGACCGAGCGATAACCGTACCCATATTTTCCGCTGGTCAATCTTGACCGTGCGCCAGACCGGAACTGACAACGATGGTAATCCAATCTGGGAACCCGCAGGCGCAAGGAGCGAACAGAGGGTATTCGGCTGGAGCGGGACAGGAGCAGCGCCTCCCCCAACCACTGTACCATCCCCCTGAGGCGTTACGCTGCTGAGTGCAATCTCGAAATCACTTAAATCACAAGCGGACCTGACTACTGGTCCGCTTGGTTATCCGGCGCTTCCCTTTTCCTGACTAACTGCCCTCGGCTTTTCTCACAATCTCCTCTAACATCGCCGTTGTGAGCGATTTGGGGCGCTCCAGCGGTTGACCGAGGATGCGCGCCCAAACTGCATTGGCTGTTACACCTAAAGACCTCCCGACCCCAAACATTACCGTGTAGTAATCGAACTCACGGATTCCATAATGATATTGAAGAGTTCCGCTGATTGCATCCACATTTGGAGAGGGATTCTTCGCCTTTCCCTGTTCAATTAGCACTTGCGGCACAACCTCATTCACCAGGCGGGCTATCTGAAAAATTTCGTCATCTGGCATGTGCTTCAGCGCAAATTCATATTGGGCTGTAAAGCGAGGGTCCGGTATTCGCAGAACAGCATGACCATATCCAGGAATGACCTGACCAGCATTAAGTTTTTCCCAGGCAAACTGGCGAAGCTGCTCTTTGGTAGGAACGCCATTGAATCTTCGATGAACATCGAGCAGCCAACCTAAAGCCTCCTGGTTCGCCAGACCATGCAGTGGACCTGCCAGGCTATTCAAACCGGCTGAAAATGCATAATAAATATCCGATAGCGTCGAAGCTGCCAGATGCGTGGCGTGGGCGCTTGCGTTACCGCTTTCATGGTCCGAATGCAAGATGTAATACAAGCGGGATAAATCCATGTATTCCGGGGTCGGATGCCCCATCATGTAAGCATAATTTGCACCCCAGTCCAAATCCTCTCGCGGCGGGATGTAACCACAGCCTCGGTACTTCAAACAATAAATAAAAGCCGCGATGGAAGGGAGTTTGGCGGTAAGGTTCAGGCTATCTTCCAGCATTGGCTCCCAATATTCATCCTTCTTCATCCCTTCGTGGTAGCGTTTGGCGAATATCGAATTGCTTTGCAAAGCCAGGATAGCTGAGGAGAAGAGAAGCATGGGATGGGCATTTTTAGGCATTGCGCGTAAAACATCGAAAACAAATTCGGGAATCTCCGAGCGCTTCTTCCACTCATTTTCGATATCCAATGCCTGTGATTCGTTGGGTAACTCACCAATCAGAAACAGATAATACAACCCTCCCACATAAGGCATCTCTGCGCCGGGTGGTTTGGGCAATTTTTCCAACACTTCGGGGATGGTATAGCCGCGGAAGCGAATACCCTGGTTTGGGTCCACATAAGATATATCCGTCACCAATGCTTTGACATCCCTCATGCCGCCGTAAATTTGGGATATGGTCACCTCGCCAACCTTAACATCCCCATGTTCCTTTACTAGATGATTGACCCTGGCGCGCCATTCCGGGATGATCTCAGCAAGTTTATCTTTGATTGCCATCGTTGTTTCCTCCGGTCTAAATCATTAACTTTGCTGTGTTCTCAGCCACGCCTTTGGCGGAGTTCCTCAAAGCTGCCTCCTCCTCAGGATTGAGACGATATTCAATAATTTTCTCGACCCCTTTACGTCCAAGTTGAACAGGCACGCCGAAAAAGATATCCCTCAGACCATACTCGCCATTCAGATAAGCCGAGGCAGGCACAATCAGGTGTT
This sequence comes from Chloroflexota bacterium, assembly GCA_037443025.1. Taxonomy (GTDB): domain Bacteria; phylum Chloroflexota; class Anaerolineae; order Anaerolineales; family UBA4823; genus JAQBDA01. The sequence goes on along the minus strand of JBBIPD010000275.1, from coordinate 980 downwards.
TATCTTTCAGGATGGCTTCGACCATTTGAGTCACCGCAATGGATGGGGCGTAAAACGCGCTGCCGGTCTTCAGCAGGCTGACAATCTCCCCGCCCCCTTTGCGGGTACGGTCCACAATCGCCGCCAGCCGATCTGGAGGCAATATTTCCTCCAGCGGTACGCCAGCAACGTTCGAGTGTCGGGTCAGAGGCACCATCTCATCCCCATGCCCACCCAGGACATAGCAGTGGACGTTTTCAACGCTTACCCCAAGTTCCATCGCGACAAATGCTCGCATCCGGGCAGAGTCCAGGATGCCCGCCTGTCCGACCACCCGATGAGGCGCCACGTCAGCCACTTTCATGGTCAAATACGCCATGCTATCCAGGGGATTTGTCAATACGACAAAAATCGCATTCGGAGAATATTTGATGGATTCTTCGGCGGCTTTACGGACGATTTCTGCATTGGCAAAAAGTAAATCATCTCGACTCATTCCGGGTTTGCGGGGGAGACCGGCTGTGATCACCACAATATCTGAACCTGCTGTTGCAGAGTAATCATTGCTGCCGACAACGCTGACATCCTTCCCAATTACCGGCATTGCTTCTAATAAGTCAAGAGCTTTACCCTGGGGCATGCCTTCGACAATATCAACCAGAACCACATCTGCAATTTCACGTTCAGCCAGCCAATGTGCAGTTGTGGACCCGGTCATACCCGCGCCAATTATTGAGACCTTGTTTTGCATACTTCACGCCTCCATTACAAAAAATTAAGTTAGAACGGTCAGAACATCATCCCGCGAATCCTGGGATGATGTTCCAACTAAATCTATAAACCAGATTATTTCGACACGCCCCATCTGCATGGATTAACCAGGCAGGCTTGCTTGCTGCAGTTCGTCGGAGGGATGTTCCTGGATGAAATGAATCGCTTGCATGGCTGCCGCAGCCCCCATCCCAGCCGAGGTAATCACCTGGCGAAAGTGAGGATCAGCC
>JBBIPD010000274.1:3437-4333 GCA_037443025.1 Chloroflexota bacterium | reverse complement strand
GATTATAAACTGAGCTGCCAGGGTGGGATCAATTGTCGGCGTTGTCCTGGGGGTTGGGGTTGGAGGCGGTTCAACCACCGGCAAACTGCCTTGCAATGTGACCAAAGGCGAGTACACCCAGGCGACCCCGCCGCTGACACCCGGATAGACAATCTGCACCCAGTCGCCACCTATCGAACGCCCTAAAGCCGGCACTTGCTGACCGGCAATCAGCACGCCAACAATGGGGTAATCGGTGCTGGGACCCCCACGCACGTTGATTTGATCCTGCTCCATGGTGACAATGGCAATTGCCCCCGCCGGAGTTCCAGTAACGGTTGGGATTGAAACCGTGGGAATCTGTGCCAGCGGTTCCGCCTTAACGGAGTACCCCTGGACGACCAATATACCGGATGTAAGAATAACGACCCAAAGCAAAAACAGCCAACGATGCAACTTCATAACAAGCATGATAATTTTCCCAATTTGCCGCATGACTCAAGTTTGGAGATTATAATCCAGGTTATCAATAGCTGAAGCATATCCCCAGAGAAGGATAGAGAATGAAGCCACGCACTTTTCATGGAGTTCTAACGCCAGACGACATCGCCCGAGTTTTAGTAGCCCGCTTTAATCGAGGCAACCTGCACGCTCAACAATTTGGAAACGGGAATAAAGTCATTGTCCAGATAGCGACTCATCCCAGACCAATGTCAGGTGGACAGACCGCGGTTACCGTGAACCTGGAGAAAAGCGCGGACGGCGTTACGATTCAAATCGGAAAACAAACCTGGCTGGGTGTAGCCGCAAGTTTGGGGACAACCGCCCTCTGGACATGGCGCAATCCGTGGAATTTAATCTCGCGCCTGGACGATCTGGCTCAAGATATCGAGAGCCTTCAGCTTTCCGACCAGGTT
>JBBIPD010000274.1:1461-3427 GCA_037443025.1 Chloroflexota bacterium | reverse complement strand
GACATCTGGAATACCATCGAAAGCTATGCGCAAACAGTTGGAGCGTCTTATGAACTCTCGGAGCGCTTACGCCGAACAGTGTGCGATTACTGCAATACCCCCAACCCAATCGGCGAAAGCCACTGCATCGCATGCGGGGCTCCGCTTGGAGATGTGCAACCAATCACCTGCAAAGAATGCGGCTTTGTCTTGAAACATCAAGAAACCGTTTGCCCAAATTGTGGGCAAACAGTCAAAAGGTGAAAGCTGAGAAATAATAGGCTGAATACCCAGGATAGGTTATTCGAGGTTATGCCAGGAATGCCCCTCGATCTCACCCACAAAATCATCCGCGCCGGGCGGTCCCCAGGTTCCCGCTTCATACACCGGCAGGTTCCGCACTGGTTTCATCTTCCAGGCGTTGATAATATCCGTTGTAAATGCCCAGGCTGCCTGTACTTCATCGGTGCGGGTAAAGAGGGTTGCATCGCCAATCAGACAGTCTAAAAGCAAGCGCTCATAAGCGTCTGGCGGCTCACTGCCAAATGTCGCCACATAATCAAAACTCATTTTCACGGGTTCAATCTGGTTGATTGGACCCGGCGCCTTTGCCCCAAAAGTGAGGGTGATTCCTTCATCGGGTTGAATATTCATGCTCAAGATATTCGGTGCATCGCCTGCCAGGTTGCGCCACCCAAAAAGCGGTAAAGGGACCTGCTTGAAATGAATGTCAATATGAGTCACTCTGCGCGGCAACCGCTTACCCGACCGCACATAGAAGGGAACCCCCGCCCAGCGCCAGTTATCCACATACAATAATGCAGCAAGATAAGTTTCGGTGATGGAATCTGGAGCAACCCCCGCTTCATCTTTGTAACCAGGCACACGCTTTCCATCGATCGTCCCTGACACGTACTGAGCACGATATGTATGGCTGATGGCATCCTCGCCCCGGAGCGGGCGTAACGAACGGAAAATTTTTACCTTCTCATCTCGGACAGCATCGGCATTGAACGCCACCGGCGCTTCCATCGCGGTTAATGCCAGCAATTGCAGGATATGATTCTGGAACATATCCCGTATCACCCCGGCTTTTTCATAATACCCTGCCCGCGTCCCTACGCCAACTGTCTCTGCCACAGTTATCTGGACATGGTCCACATTGCGCCGATTCCAGAGCGGTTCAAAAATCCCATTGGCAAAGCGAAAGACAAGGATATTCTGGACGGTTTCCTTACCCAGGTAGTGATCTATCCGATATACCTGCTCCTCTTTAAATACTTTATGAACTTCCTCGTCTAACGCCCTGGCTGAATCCAGGTCTGTTCCATACGGCTTTTCGATAACAATCCGGGTCCATCCCTGGGGGCAATGCGCCATATCGCTTTCGCCCAAATTGTGGATAATATGGACATACTCCTCAGGAGGCGCTGCCAGATAATATTGACGATTATCCGCGCCTAATTTATCTAACAACGCCCCCAAACGATGATAGCCATCCAGATCATCAAATGTCGAACGCACAAAATACATACGGGATAAGAGGCGATTCAGGGCATCCTCGTCAACCTGGCTGTTGTATGCAAACTCATGGACACTTTTGCGGAAATGCTCTCGCATAATCTCATCATCCCATTCGCGGCGTGCAAACCCAACGATAAAATAATCATCGGGTAGACGCTGGGATGTTTCCAATTCATATAGAGCCGGAATGAGCTTGCGATACGCCAGATCCCCGGAGATACCAAAAATAACGATGACAAATTTTGCTTGTTTGAGTTGATCTGAATTTATCATGAAATGATTATGGAGATTTGAGAAATGCCAACGAGCGCCGGATATCCGGTATCAGCTCGGCGTCTTCGACCATTTCTGCTGGTGCAAAAGCCATTGTCTGCTGCCCATGCAGGCGCGATTCCAGACGGGCAAGCAATCGCTCCAAGGCTGGAATAGCATCCAGGTATCCTACCAGACCTATCATGCGCAC
>JBBIPD010000274.1:0-1451 GCA_037443025.1 Chloroflexota bacterium | reverse complement strand
GCGTAGCGGCGGATATCCAAAGAAACCCGGCGCGATGCAAGAATATCTGCCAGTTGATTGCCGGCATATGGGCAAGCGTTCAACATGCGCGCCACATCTGGCTCTAAATTCGGGTATTTCGTCAATACCTGAAGCAAGGCGTATATCTGACGTGTCCGCATTTGCGATAAATTCCCAATGATACATTGACGGGCGCTCTCGACTGGCAGTTTCCCCTTTTTGTCCGGGATTAATGCCTCGGATACAGCATAGACCACCAGAGCACGAGTATCGAGGTCTGATTCTGTAATCCTGGTTACCAGGAAATAGGCAACCAGTGGCGATACGCGCCCCGCCTCCAATTCGATTAATTCCTTAATAGCCAACCGCCTTACAGCTATCTCTGGGCTGATGGCTGCCTCCAGGAGTTGCCACACCTGGGGGAACAACTCATACAGACCGCTACTGCTGTCGCCTATCTTAAAAAGGGTCGGTTGAGGTGGTTTTAGCGAGGCGTCATCAAGAGTCATGACCTATGCCCCACAGAGAAAAAAAGGTTTAATAAACCCGCTTTGCAACTAACGAACGGGCTTTCTCCACGATATTCTCGACAGTCAGACCATATTTCTCATAGAGTACCGCATATGGCGCAGATGCGCCAAATTTATTCACGCCAATCGCCAAGCCCGAATCGCCAACCCAGCGCTCCCATCCCTGGGTAACTCCTGCTTCCACCGCCAGGCGCGCTTTGACTTGCGCTGGCAGGACGCTCTCTCGATATTCCAGGCTTTGAGCTTCGAACAACTCCCAACTTGGAAAAGAGACCAAGCGCAGATTGACTCCCTCGGCAGCCAGTATCTCGGCAGCCTGGATAATCAAACCCAATTCCGAACCGGAAGCCATCAAAATCAATTCCGGAAATACATCCCCAAAATCTGCCAGGACATAAGCGCCGTAGATGCTGCGATCCAACATGGGGACATTCTGGCGCGTTAGCACCAGGGCAGTTGGAGCATCTCTTCGTTGGATGGCAATCTTCCAGGCTTCTCGCACCTCGTTGGCATCCCCTGGGCGTAAAACAACCAGATTGGGGATGGCGCGCAACGCCGCCAGATGTTCCACCGGCTGGTGGGTTGGTCCATCCTCACCAACGCCGATGGAATCATGGGTGAACACCCAGATGCTGGGGTAATGAGAAAGCGCAGATAATCGAATTGCCGGACGCATATAGTCTGAAAACACCAGGAATGTACCCCCATAGGGAATCAACCCACCATGAACAGCCATGCCATTTACGATGGCGCCCATCGCGTGTTCCCGCACCCCAAAATGAAAATTCCGACCATGCGGCGTCTCTGCCTGGAAGCTGGGATAGCCGTCAATCCAGGTTTTATTCGAGGGCGCCAGGTCGGCAGACCCTCCAATCAGCTCGGGAATCTTTACAGCCAGGGCATTGAGCACCTTTCCAGAAG
>JBBIPD010000273.1:3528-4334 GCA_037443025.1 Chloroflexota bacterium | reverse complement strand
GCATCCCAGACTGACTGGACAGGATGCCGTAGAGAAAGATGGGAGCCACCAGGGAAAAGGTGAGCACCACCATATCAGGATGTAGAGGTCTGAAAGGCGGCTCCTTCCCAGACGATGGAGGCGCCAGCCTGCGACTGAGAACCCGGAGAGCTTCAGGCGGAAGATTAATCAACCACGGTTGAATCAGGGGCGGCTCTTGCCTGTCAATGGAAACCTCCACGCCGGAAATTCGTCGGTTTAACCCAATCACGGTGAGATAGATTGTGCTGACTTTTTCAACATGATCTGCCTGACCGCAGGATGGACACTCAACGATGGTTTTCATCCAAACGCCTATAGTTTAAAAGCCCAGCTAAATGCGACAATGCCGATTGAAACCGGAATCCACCAATAGGTCTGGAGTGAGCCAAAAAGCGCAGTTTGGCTATATGCCAAAACGCCAAGCAGAATTAACAACGCCCCGATGCCTGCTATCACCCGATCCCTTCGTTTGGGGCTTAGTATAGAGTAAGGCGAGCCATCGCCACGCGCCAGGGCTTTTCCCTGGTCTTTCTTCTTTACGCGGGTGTCCTGCTCTCGAGTGGCTTGTTTGGCGCGCTCACGTTGCAACACGATCAAACGCAGATAAAAAATCAACACTGCGACAATGACAACAGCCAGACCAGTATCAATGTTCATCTAACCTCTCGAGGCGTGAAATCCTGGATATTTTATCCACAGCAGGGCAGATATACTATACCTCAAATGGTAAAAAATCACATCGAGAAGATGACATCTACCAGTTGAATTGTATGACAAATTAACCG
>JBBIPD010000273.1:0-3518 GCA_037443025.1 Chloroflexota bacterium | reverse complement strand
AGGGCTATGCAAGAAAAGAACCTTCTCCTTTGATTGGTGTTTAAAATGATAGTTGCAGATGGTTTGGTTTCTCTTCATCAACCTGGTCAGTGAGAATCAGCGACATTACCGGCAATAGATGACCGCACCCACCTCCCTCGCAAACCATCAGCTTGCTGACAAATCCGGTCGGGTGCTTTCCCCTGTCTCCAACCTGTATCAATCCAGCCAAATCTTTCTCACTGAGCGCCAAAGGAGGTGAGCCTATCGCTGTTTTCCGAAGCCCAACCCCCCACCAATAGCCACACAACCGAATCAAACCCATCAAAAGGAGCAAGAATTAGCCATGAGCGAAGTCGCAAAACCTAAAGTATTTGGCTACATGCCTGCCGATCAGCCGGCATGGGGAGCGATGATCAGCCTGGGTATTCAGCAAGTGCTGACCATGTTCCCCGCCACAGTGCTGGTTGCCATCCTGACCAAATTCGATGTGGGGGTCACCCTGGCAGCGAGCGGTATCGGCACAATCGTCGCACTGCTGGTCTCCGGACGGCGCATCCCCCTGTACTACGGCTCGAGCTTCAGCTACATCACCGTCGTTGTCACCACAATGAGCCTGTACGCAGGCGATTGTTTCAACGACCCAGCCACATTCTATTGCCCCGAGGGGGTGAAGATCGTCCAGGTCGGTATTATCGGCACCGCCATTGTCGAAATATTGGTCGGCTTGCTGATCATGCGCGTTGGCAAGGAATCCCTGGACAGAATCCTGCCTCCGGTGATCACCGGCAGCGTGGCGGTCGTGATTGGCATCGCCCTGGCTGGCGCCGCCCTCAATATGGCAAGCGCCAATTGGACAATCGCATTAATCACTTTGATTGTAACCATACTCTTTTCAGTGTACCTGCAAGGCAAGGGGCTGATTGGGATGCTGCCGATTTTGCTCGGTGCCATCGTCGGTTACATCATCTCTGCCATCTTTTTCCCAGAGGTAATGAACTACTCCATCATTGCCGAAGCGAAATGGATACAGATACCCAGGTTTACTTTCCCGGCATTTACCAACCCGGCAGCCTGGAGCGCGATCACGGGCATCGCTCTCATCGCCATTGCCACCATCCCCGAAAGCACAGCCCACCTGTATCAGATGAGCCTGTATATTGACCAGCTCGCCAAGGAAATGGGGCGCACCCCACTGGAGATCAAACGCCTGATTGGTCTCAACCTGGTGGCAGACGGCAGCGATGACCTTGTCGTCGGCTTTTTAGGCGGTTGCGCCGGTACCAACTATGGCGAGAACAACAGCTTGATGGCAATTACGCGGTGCTATTCAGTGCCAGTGCTGATGACCGCTGGCGTCATCGCCGTTTTGCTGGGCTTTGTCGGAAAGCTGGCAGCCGTGGTGAACACCTTGCCTGTTGCCGTCACCGGCGGTCTCTCGATATATCTCTTTGGCGTGATAGGCATGCAGGGTATTGCCCTGATTCAATCCGAGAAGGTCAACCTGTTTGAGCCGCGTCAACTTGCGGTCGGCGCCATCATCCTCATCGCCGGCATCGGCGGCAACCTGGGTCTGGAGAATGGTCTCTTCCCATTCCCCATCCCGGTGCTTTTCCCGAACGGCATCCCGGCGATTGTCTTCTCCGCCATCCTGGGCATCCTGGTGAACCTGATCTTCCTGTTCTTGCCTCCCAGCAGGTTTGGGATAGCGGACCGAGAAAATATCAATCTGTAATTGCATGATTTACTATGGTTGGGATTGGAGTCTGGCAGCCATCTCTCAGGACGATTAAAGCCCCCGCCTTGGGATGTAGCAATCATCGCCCAGACTCCAATCCAACCCGAATGGTATCAGCGAGGTGTGGAACATGACCATTAACGCCCACCCAGAATTACCCGAATTTGATTACATTCAGCCTGCCAACCTGATGGAAGCCTCGCGGTTCTTAGCCGAACACCCTGGGGAATCCCGCCCTCTTCTGGGTGGGACGGATATTTTTGTCCGCATGCGGGATGGATTCTGGCGGGATAAATACCTGGTAGACGTCAAGCATCTGGATGGCACTGCAGATGTACGGTTTGATCCCGAACATGGGTTGATGATCGGCGCGGGGGTGAACATGAACCGCCTGATCGCCTTGCCGGAGGTGCAGCAGCACTACATGGCATTGGCTGAAGCTTGCCGCTCCGTGGCGTCTTATCAGTTGCGCACACGGGCGACGGTGGTTGGCAATATCTGCAATGCTTCTCCAGCAGGGGATACAATCGGCGCCTGTCTGGTTTACGGTGGCGTTTTGAAAATTCATGGGGTAGATGGATTTCGTGAAGTCTCTCTCTCCGATTTCTTCCTTGGACCCGGCAAAACCATTTTGCGCCCCGGGGATATCGTCACCGCTATCCGCCTTCCCCTGCCGCCCGCAGGGAACGCAGGCACCTATATCAAACTGGGGCGCAACACCTGGAGCGATTTGTCCATTGTAGGCGTGACCGCCGTGGGATATCCCGACCCTGACACTGCTTCCGGCTACACCTTCAAACTCGCCCTGGCATCGGTTGCGCCCGTTCCTCTCCTGGTGGCGTCGGTTCAGGAGTATCTGGCAAACAATCCCATTCGACCCGAAGCCTTCAAGCAAGCCGCGCGCCTGGCAGAGGATGCCTGCAACCCGATTGACGATGTGCGCGGCAGCGCTCGCTACCGAAAGGCTATGGTGCGCAAGCTCACCGAGAAAGCTTTGGAAAAGGTCTGGCAGAAAATGAGGTAGATTATGGCGATGCATCGCATTTCTCTAACCATTAACGGTGAATACGAACAGGCGGACGTGGAGTCGAATCTGACCCTGCTGCAAATGCTGCGGGATAAATTTGCCCTGACCGGCACCAAGAACGGCTGTATGGCGGGCGAATGCGGGTCTTGCACAGTTTTATTGAACGGCGAGCCGGTCAATAGCTGTATGGTGCTGGCGGTGGAATGCCACGGATCAGACATCGTGACCGTGGAAGGTCTGGCAAAGGACGGCGTTCTGGACCCGGTGCAAGAAGCCATCATTGATCATAACGGCGTCCAATGCGGGTTTTGCACACCCGGGATACTCATCTCAGCACGGGCGCTGCTGAACCGCAATCCCGACCCTGACGAAGACGAAATCCGCGAAGCTCTGGTAGGGAACCTCTGCCGCTGCACCGGATATCTGCGCATCGTCGACTCGATCAAAGACGCAGCTCAACGCCAGCGAGCGCTATCTATCTGACCCGGAGGAAGCGATGACCAGCGAATTACTCGAACAAAAAATTCCTCACCCAATTGGGGATAGCGTTCCTCGGATTGATGCGCGCGAAAAAGTCATCGGCTCAGCCCTGTTTGCCGACGACATCCAGTTTGGTCCGGGGTTGTTGTACGCCCGCATCAAGCGCAGCAGTGTGCCCCACGCCTACATCAAGCGAATTGACACCAGCAAGGCGACAGCTTTACCGGGCGTCAAGGTGGGTGTCACCGGGGAGAGCTTCCCTGGTTATATGGGACTTTACCTGCAAGACAGACA
>JBBIPD010000272.1:0-4384 GCA_037443025.1 Chloroflexota bacterium | reverse complement strand
CCAAAAATCACTTCACCGTCGGTATTGTGGATGATGTCTCGCAAACCAGCCTGGATTACGACCCGGCATTCCACATCGAAATGCCCAACACGGTCCGCTGCGTCTTCTGGGGTTTGGGTTCCGATGGCACAGTGGGCGCGAATAAAAACTCCATCAAGATCATCGGCGAAGAAACGGACAACTACGCCCAGGGTTACTTCGTCTATGACTCGAAAAAGTCTGGACAGGTGACCATCTCACACCTGCGTTTCGGTCCCAATCCCATTCGGGCGCCCTATCTGATCAGCCAGGCGAACTTCGTCGCCTGCCACCAGTTCACCCTGCTCGAGCGCTATGACGTCCTGAAATACGCCATGCCAGGCGGGGTTTTCTTGCTGAACAGTATCTATGGACCCGATGAAGTCTGGGAGCATTTGCCGCTGGAAACCCAAAAATCCATCATTGAGAAAAAGCTGCGCTTTTATGTCATCAATGCGTATGATGTCGCCCACCAAACCGGCATGGGTGGACGGATCAACACCATCATGCAGACCTGCTTCTTTGCCATCAGCGGCGTTTTGCCCCGCGAGCAAGCCATCCAGGAGATTAAACACGCCATCGAGAAAACCTACGGAAAACGCGGCGAGGCGGTAGTGAAGCGCAATTTTGAAGCTGTGGATCGGACTCTGGAAAATCTCTTCGAGGTGAAAGTACCGGATAGCCCAAGAGGCAAGCTGACCCGCCGCGCCCCGGTTCCCCCCGAAGCGCCCGAGTTTGGCCGCGAAGTGCTGGGGAAGATCATCGCCGGCGATGGCGACAGCCTGCCCGTCAGCGCGATGCCCAAAGACGGCACATTCCCAACCGGGACGACCAAATGGGAAAAGCGCAACATCGCCCTGGAGATTCCGGTCTGGCAACCTGATTTGTGCATCCAATGCGGAAAATGCGTGTTTGTCTGTCCACACGCGGTCATCCGGGAAAAAGTCTATGATCCGGCATATCTGGAAAACGCCCCGGCGGAGTGGCAGGCGGTGGATGCGCGCTGGAAGGAATTCCCCGATAAGAAATTCACCCTGGTCGTCTCTCCCGAGGACTGCACAGGCTGCGGGCTATGCGTTGAAGCCTGCCCTGCCAAGGATAAGACCCAGGTGGGGCGCAAAGCGATCAATATGGAATCGCAGCCGCCAATCCGCGAGCGTGAGAACATCAAATGGAATTACTTCCTCTCCATCCCCGATGTTGATCGCACCCTGATCAGCCCCAAAGCCGTCAAGAACTCGCAACTGCTCCAACCCCTCTTCGAATTCTCGGGCGCCTGCGCCGGTTGCGGCGAGACGCCGTACCTCAAGCTGCTCAGCCAGCTCTTCGGCGACCGCATCCTCGTGGCAAACGCAACCGGTTGTTCCTCCATTTACGGAGGCAACCTGCCCACCACCCCCTGGGCGAAGAACGCAGAGGGACGCGGTCCTGCCTGGTCGAACTCTCTGTTCGAAGACAACGCCGAATTCGGTCTGGGAATGCGCCTGACGCTTGATAAACAGTTGGAGTATGCCCGAGAACTGCTTATCAGCCTTGCCAGCCAGGTGGGTGAGCCGCTGGTAGATGCCCTCCTCACCGCAGACCAGTCCACCGAAATCGGCATCCAGGAGCAGCGCCAACGGGTCGAATTGCTCAAAGAGCGCCTGACCACCATCCAATCACCGGAAGCGCGCGAGTTGCTCAGCATAGCAGATATTTTTACCCGCAAAAGCGTCTGGATTGTGGGCGGCGACGGTTGGGCTTACGATATCGGCTACGGCGGTCTAGACCATGTCTTAGCCTCCGGACGAGATGTCAACGTCCTGGTGCTGGACACCGAGGTGTACTCCAACACGGGTGGGCAGGCTTCCAAGTCCACCCCGCGGGGCGCTGTGGCAAAATTTGCCGCAAAAGGCAAGAACATGTCCAAGAAAGACCTGGGCATGATCGCCATGGCGTATGGCAATGTGTACGTGGCTCGAGTGGCTTTTGGCGCCAGCGACCAACAGACGCTGACCGCCTTCCTGGAGGCAGAGGCATACCAGGGACCTTCGTTGATCATCGCTTACAGCCACTGCATCGCCCACGGCTACGATTTGGTGAAGGGTCTCGATCAGCAGAAACTTGCAGTGCAATCCGGCGCCTGGCTTCTCTATCGTTATAATCCCAACCTGGTGGATGAAGGTAAGAACCCCTTGATTATCGACTCCAAGGAGCCAAGCATCCCGGTTTCACAATACGCCTACAACGAGACGCGCTACCGCATGCTGCTCCAAAGCAATGAACAATGGGCTGAAGAATTGATGAAACAGGCGCAGCAAGACGCCCGCAGACGCTGGTTGATTTACCGGCAGATGGCAGAGATGCGTTATAACGGCAGCAATGGCAAACCAACAGAATAAAGACAAGAGAGATAAACTGCAGCGATATTCCCCATGCTGCGGTTTATCTCTCCGCTTGCATCACCGGATAAATCACAATAATAAATTAAGGAGAATACTATGGTTGATCTGACCACCTCCTATATGGGCTTATCTTTGAAGAACCCCCTGGTTGCCTCTGCCTCGCCGCTCTCAAAGCAGGTCAGCACTGCGCGCCAGTTGGAAGACGCCGGCGTATCGTGCATTGTCATGTACTCATTGTTTGAAGAACAAATCATCCAGGAAAGCTTAAAACTGGACCGCGACCTCTCACGAGGTGCGGAAGCTTTTTACGAGGCGACGACTTTTTTGCCCGATTACGGAACCTACAGCATCGGTCCAGAGACCTATCTGGAACACCTGAGCAAGATAAAACAGGCGGTAGATATTCCGGTGATTGGCAGCTTGAATGGCGTCTCCGATGGCGGTTGGGTGGAGTATGCCAAAAAGATAGAGTCCGCAGGCGCCGATGCGCTCGAACTGAACCTGTACACACTGCCTACCAACCCGGATGTCACCAGCGCAGAGCTGGAAGATTCCTATATCGAACTGGTCAGGGATGTTCGCAGCCAGATCAACATCCCCCTGGCGGTGAAGCTCAGCCCGTTCTACACCTCGCTCCCCAATTTTGCCCGCCGGTTGACTGGCGCAGGCGCCAACGGGCTGGTTTTGTTCAACCGCTTCTACCAGCCGGATTATGACCTGGAAGAGCTGGAGGTGGTGCCGAATCTGGTCTTGAGCAACTCGCACGAACTGCGCCTGCCTCTGCGCTGGATTGCCATCCTCTATGGGAGGATCGGGGTTGATTTCGCCCTCACCAGCGGCGTCCACAGCGCCGAGGATGTGATCAAGTCCCTTATGGCGGGCGCCAAGGTGGCGATGAGCGCTTCAGCTCTGCTCAAAAAAGGGGTAGGGCGAGCATCCGAGATTCTGGCAGATTTAGCCGTCTGGATGGAAGAGCACGAATACACCTCGGTCTCGCAAATGATCGGCAGCATGAGTCAGCAGTCCGTCGCCGACCCAGCGGCTTTCGAGCGAGCCAACTACATGATGGTGCTCGGATCGTATTAATCCAAATGTAGCCTGATAACAAACGGGATGCCTCAGCCATAGGGCGAGGCATCCCGTTTGCTTTATAAAAACAAAGGGATGAATCCGGAGTGAGAAGCTAAAGGTTAGGCTTCTTCAGCTTCTGGCATTTCTACGTATTTCTTGTGCCGATAGACGATTCGACCGCGAGTCAGGTCATAGGGCGACATCTCAACCCGAACCCGGTCTCCCAACAAAATGCGGATGTAATACTTGCGCATCTTGCCCGAGAGATACGCCAGGACTTCATGCCCGTTATCCAGGCGCACCTTGAACTGGGTCGCGGGTAACGCCTCTACCACTGTGCCTTCAACCTGAATTTTGTCTTCATCTTTTGCCATCTACACCTCCGGTACTATGCTATTCTACTTCGGTGACCTGGCGGCGCTTAATCCGGCGAATGGATTTTTTCTTCTGAATGCGACGCAGCTCACTCTTTGAGACAAACCAGCGTTTGCGGCGAACGGTGCTCAAAATCCCGCTTTTGGCGACTTTTTTGCGGAAGCGCTTGAGCAGTTGTTCTTGCGATTCATTTGGGCGTAAGTTAACCGTAGTCAAACCTTTTCACCTCCTTTCGTGCCACACTAATTTGCTCACCGATTCAGCCGGGCAAGACAATAAAAAAGCCCGGCAGGCGCTCATGGACTCAGCCGAGCTGGTGAAGCTCTGGGGGTTCCATATTGAAAAGATAACCCGATACGCTCTCTCCTGGATGCTAATGGATTAGCAGTGCAGCCACAAGAGCGGTCCCGCGAACGCCGCTGTAAGAATTATATCATCAGAAAAGATGGGTGTCAATTAAAATAGAAAAAGTCTCTTGGCAATGACCTACTCTCCCAGGGGGTCGCCCCCCAAGTACCATCGGCGCTGACGGGCTT
>JBBIPD010000271.1:0-4387 GCA_037443025.1 Chloroflexota bacterium | reverse complement strand
AATGATTTCCGGCAATTTGTAGCCCTTCACCTGGCGATAATCGGCGTTGCCTTTTGCGGAAGTGCCATAAATCTGATAGCCCCCTGCCTTTGCCCAGGCAACGAACTCGTCGAAGGGCGCCTGGACGACCGGGTGCCAGAAGATAGACCCCATGCTGGCGCGCACACTCCCAGGATGAAAGGGGTCGGCGCTGGCATCCAGTAAAATTAAACCGCTCGCGCCAACCGCATCAATGGTGCGTAGGATCGTCCCAATGTTTCCTGGGTCCTGTGGCGCAACCAGGGCAACTCCCCAGAGGAATTTGTCTGGGGAGAGTTGAGCCAGTTGCGCGGTTGGGATACGCGCCACTGCCAGAATCCCCTGCGGATTTTCCTTATCGGCGATATGCTCGAAAATTTCCACTGTGGTGGAATAGCAGGGCACGCCCCGCCGGGATTGATCTTCAATCAAGTTGCGTGCAAATTCGCTGGTCAGCAAATCAGGGGCGTAGTAAATCGAATCGATTTCCCACCCGGTTGATGCCAGTCCAGCCGCTTCGACCGCCTGACCGACGGCATGGATGCCTTCGACCAAGCACTGCCCTGTCTCCTGGCGGTGCTTGCGTTGACGCAACAGGCGGATATGTTTGATCTTGGGGTTGTTGCGGCTGGTAATCTGGATCATAGCGCCCGGCGCGGCACCCATGCCAGGACAGTGGTGCCCTCTTCGGGCGCTGAGGTAATCTCCACATCTCCCCCGACTTTGCGAGCGCGCACGTGCATATTGGAGAGTCCATGCCCCAGGGTGACGCTCATTTTGCGCAGATCGAAACCGCGCCCGTTATCGGCGACTTCCAGCAGGACGCGGTCTTTGGTTGACCAGAGATGAACCTTTGTGCGGCGGGCTTGGGAGTGCTTGGCGACGTTCGCCAACGCCTCCTGACAGATGTGGAACAGGGCGGTGGCGTGGGAGCTGGGCAGTCCCACCAGGTCGTCATCCGGGGCTACCAGAGTTGCATCCGCCAGAGTGTTGGCGCGGAATTCATCTATCAACCGTTGTAGCCCCTCTTTCAAATCGCTCCCGACAAACTGGCGTGGGCGCAGGTCGAGGATATAGGCGCGAATATCGCGGATGGTTTTGTTCAACCCGTCTATCGCCTGCTCGATCTTTTGCAGGGATTGTTTAGGGTCTTCCTCCAGCGCGAAGCGGGCGTATTCGAGCGCCAGCCCGACGGCGTAAATGGATTGGATGATGCCATCGTGCAGGTCCATCCCAATCCGTTCGCGCTCTTCCATCACCGCCAGGCGGCGCGATTGACGATGGAGGTGGGCGTTCTCGATTGTAATACCCGCCCAGCTTCCGATGGCGGTGAGCAAAGATATCTCGCGCTCGGTGAACCGTCGTTCCGAACGACAGGCAACGCTCATCACCCCAATTACGCTCCCGCTGGCGGTCAGGGGGATGCATGCCATGCTGCGGAAACCGGCTTCTACCACCGCCGGGCGCAGGAAACGCAAATCCTTGCTCAGGTCGGTGCTCACCAGGGGTTTGCCTGTTTCGGCGACGATGCCGATGAAACCCTCCCCTATCTGGAAGCGATCGCGGGTCAGGAAGGTTTCGCTCAACTCGCCGCGACTGATTGCAAGGCGGAGCTGTCGCTCGCCATCCTCGCGCAGGAATATCTCGCCTGCCTGCACATCCAGATATTGCATGACCCGGGTCAGAGTGCGGTCGAGAATTTCATCCACATCCAGAGAGGATGCCAGCGAGGCGGCAAGATCCATAATCAACGCCTGATCTTTGTTGCGCTGGCTTAGCTCGACATCTCGCTTCAGCAAGTCTTCGTACATGCGAGCGTTGCTGATTGCCACCGCGGCGTATGCAGCCAGGGTCTCGATCACCCGCTCATCGGTTTCGGTGAATTCCGGGTGACCAATCTTATCCGTCAGGTAAATCTGCCCCAGGAGTTTGTCCCCCAGCATAATCGGTACACCGAGAAAGGATTCCATCACCGGGTGTCCGGGCGGGAATCCTTCACTCACCGGGTCTTCGCTCAAGTTGGCGATTCTCAGGGTGCGGCGCATCTTCTGGATGGCGCCAATTGCGCCCCGACCTTTTGGCGGGGACCCCACCCGGCGGATTTCTTCTTCGGTCATGCCAACCGGGATAAACTTTTCCAGTTCGCCAGCCTCGTTCACCACCCCCAGCGCGGCGTAGGTGGCGTCTACCTGCTCCCGTGCAAGGTTGACAATCCGTTCCAGCACGGTCTCCAACGACAAATCTCGCACCAACTCGAGGCTTGCCCGATGTAATGCTACCAGCCGATCTTCCAGTTGTTCGCGCGTCAATAAAGCCATAGTTTTTCTACCAACAACCTAATTTTACCCCAGTTATCCGGCTTTGGTAAGTTTGTAACCGGCGATGTCTTTTTCTTGACCTCTGCCCGGGAGGAAATCCAGCCAGCGCTCACACTTTAGACAGGTGAACATTTTGATAGTTTTTGCGAGTCCCTGATGGGTATAAACTTAGCGCGCATGGCGGAGGCTTGTAGGCTCCGCTTTTATTTGGATGGTGATCATAAGTGGCTATGAATTCTAAAACATCCCGCATCCCCGGCTTTTATAACCTCTCGCTTGCGGAGCGCAGGGCTGCCATGGCTGGCTGGCTCTCCCCTGAAGATTTGGCTGCCTGGACTCCCGCAGCCGGGCTCGACCCAGAGCAGGCGAATCACATGATAGAGAATGTGATTGGAGTGCACGCCCTGCCGCTGGGAATTGCCTTGAACTTCGTTGTCAACGGTCGGGAGGTCCTGGTGCCAATGGCGGTGGAGGAACCTTCCGTTGTGGCTGGTGCTTCCTTCATGGCGAAATTAGCGCGGGCGGGCGGCGGCTTTATCGCCCAAACCACCCCGCCGGAGATGATTGGGCAGATTCAGGTGCTGGACATACCCGATCTGCTCGCAGCGCCAGGGGCGATATTGGAGCAAAAAGCGCGCTTGCTGGATCAGGTCGCTGAGATTGACCCGGTTTTGCAGCGTTTGGGGGGCGGACCGCGCGACCTGGAGGTGCGTCTCTTCGAGGACTCCCCGGTTGGACCGTTCCTGGTGGTGCATCTCATCTACGATGTGCGCGACGCGATGGGCGCCAACGCTATCAACACCGCAGTGGAGCGGCTGGCGCCAACCGTCGAAGCCATCACGGGCGGGCGGGCGCACCTGCGCATCCTCTCCAACCTGGCAGATCGCCGTCTGGCGCGGGCGAAGTGTGTGATCCCCCTCTCGGAGCTGGCTTTTGGCGATTTCGGGGCGGAGGCGGTGCGAGATGGGATTATCGCCGCCTGGGCGTTCGCCGCGGTGGATCCCTACCGCGCCGCCACCCACAACAAAGGCATCATGAATGGGGTGGACGCGGTGGTCATTGCCACCGGTAACGACTGGCGCGCCATCGAGGCGGGCGCTCACGCATACGCAGCCCGCAGCGGTCGCTATACCTCTCTCAGCGTCTGGAGCAAGGATGAGCAGGGAAACCTGGTGGGCAGTCTGGAGATGCCGCTGGCGGTGGGCATCGTCGGCGGAGCAACCCGGGTGCATCCCGCGGCGCGCAGCGCCTTGAAATTGATGGGGGTTACCAGCGCTGAACAGTTGGCTGAGATCATCGTCTCGGTCGGGTTGGCGCAGAACCTGGCAGCCCTGCGCGCCCTGGCGACAGAGGGCATCCAACGCGGTCACATGAGCCTGCATGCCCGCCAGGTGGCGGTTGCCGCCGGGGCGCAGGGCGAGTGGATTGAGCGCCTGGCGCTGCGCCTGGTGCAGGAAAACGCGGTGCGCATTGACCGGGCGCAGGAGATTTTACGCGCCTGGCAGAACGACCCGGAAACTTATAAATAATATATACTATATATTGACATTATATAAACACAGTGGTAAGATTGAGCGAAACATCAACGGTTGGGATTGCTCGAATACGCACACAGGTAAAAAATGAACAATAGTGATCCAAAAAACATTTTGTTGAAACCTGCTCGCCCGGTCGGCATCGTCGGTTACGGGGCGTATGTCCCCCGCTACCGCCTGCCCGCCCGCGAGGTGGCGCGGGTCTGGACCGATGGTCAGGGCATGTTGCCCATCAAAGAGAAAGCGGTGCCTGGCTTGGATGAAGACGTTGCCACCATGTCCATCGAAGCCGCCCGTAACGCTTTGCGCCGCGCCGGCGTCTCACCCGAGCAGATCAGGGCGGTCTGGGTGGGGTCGGAATCCCACCCGTACGCGGTCAAACCCACGTCCACAATCGTCGCCGAGGCGATTGGCGCCGTCCCCAATGTCCAGGCTGCCGATTGGCAATTTGCCTGCAAGGCAGGCACCGAAGCCATGGTGGCTGCCATCGCTTTCGTCGGCTCGGGCATGGCGGAT
>JBBIPD010000270.1:0-4396 GCA_037443025.1 Chloroflexota bacterium | reverse complement strand
GGATTGAGCTGATTCCCTGGACTTTGATGGTATTGGGGGTCGCCAGTCAGGCAGCAGGCGTTTGGCTTGTGGCAGAGATTCTGGCTGGCTGGGGCGTGAATCACTGGTATGCCCTGGTCTATGGCTTGTGGGTGGGGTTTGTCCTATCGGTGCGTTTGGATTTGCCGGAGCCGTTGGCTTTTGCGCTGGTGGCTGGCGCCATCCTGGCGGGAGAACGCAACCATCCCCGCTTGAGCTGGCTGCTCTACGGGTTAGCGTTGTTTGCCAAAGAGGTCACGGTTGCCTTCCTCCTGGCGGCTGTAATCAACCATCTGGCGCAGCGTCGCTGGCGAGACCTGGGTGGGTTACTCATGGTGGGTTTGTTGCCTTACGCCCTCTTCCAGCTCTGGTTATGGTGGGTTTTTGGAGAGCTGGGTTTGGGCAGCGGTGGAGCGATGGCAACCCCGTTCGAGTGGGTTCCTTTTATGGGATTATTTCGCATCGCCCAGTACAGCCCAGCCTATCTGGCAGCCATGCTGGTCGTCTTTTACACAAATTTCATCTTGCCAGCCTTATGGGGAATCTGGACCTCGTTGAAAAAATTGTGGATAGGTCAGATAAATGTGGTAGTATTGTCATTGCTCATTAACGCCCTGCTGATACCTTTCCTGCCGTTTTCGACCTTCCGCGAAACGGGCGGGTTGTTGCGTTTTATGTGCGGTTTGGTGTTGGCGGTAATTCTTTATGCCGCCCGCTACGACATGAGCAGGGTGTTGAAATATAGCTGGTTTTGGCTGGTGATGAATGCGTTTATCTTGAAACCCGGCGGATTTTAATCTATTGTTGCTCCGCGTGCGTAAATAACATGGACACAGCCGGATTCTCGCTATCTCGGGCTCGCCTGGGGATAAGCCTGGATTCGTTTGTGAATTAGCCGATTACATACCCCCACATTTTGGAGTTATTTATGAAGAAAGTTCAAGCCTTTGCTGAAAAGGTCGTTGAAAATATCGAGAAGGTGATTGTTGGGAAGCGATCCACAGTCGAGATAGCGTTGGTCAGTTTGCTTTGTCAGGGTCATTTATTGATAGAAGACGTTCCCGGCGTGGGTAAAACCGTCCTGGCGCGCAGCCTGGCGCGCTCGTTGGGCTGCAGTTTCAGTCGGATTCAGTTCACCCCGGACATGCTCCCCAGCGATGTAACCGGCGTCTCGATTTTCAACCAGGTGAGCCGCGAGTTCGAGTTTCGCCCTGGTCCGGTGATGGCGCAGATCGTGTTGGCGGACGAAATCAACCGGGCGACGCCGAAAACCCAGGCGGCATTGTTGGAGGCGATGGAAGAACGCACGGTCACGGTGGACGGGGTCACCCATAAACTCCCTCGCCCCTTCATGGTGCTAGCCACTCAGAACCCAATCGAATACGAGGGCACATTTCCCCTTCCGGAAGCGCAGCTCGACCGTTTTCTGGTGCGCGTCCGTCTGGGGTATCCTCTACCCGATGACGAGGTGGAAGTGCTCGATCGCCAACAGTTCCGCCATCCTTTGGATGATTTGGAACAGATTGTGACTGCGGAGGAGCTGACCGAAATGCAGGAAGCGGTGAAA
This sequence comes from Chloroflexota bacterium, assembly GCA_037443025.1. GTDB lineage: Bacteria > Chloroflexota > Anaerolineae > Anaerolineales > UBA4823 > JAQBDA01. Next base: position 2,811 of record JBBIPD010000270.1, on the reverse strand, counting down.
TCGGTCTATGTCGCCCCGCAGGTGAAGCGTTATATCATCAGCCTGGCGCGGCAAACCCGCGAACACCCCGAGGTGTACCTGGGCGCAAGCCCGCGCGGCAGTCTGGCGCTCTACCGCACTTCCCAGGCGTTGGCGGCGATTCAGGGACGGGATTATGTCCTCCCCGATGACGTCAAAGCTCTGGTTGTACCCACATTTGGACATCGCCTGATTCTGGGTCCAGCCGCTCGCCTGCGAGATATTAACGCCGATGAAATCGTGCTTGAGATTCAGAACAGCGTGCCGGTTCCCGGAGGCGATTTGACCGCGGAGCGCTAGGGATGACCTCTGGATTGCGGGTGGTCCTGGTTTTATTGATCATCAGCCTGTTGGGAGGCGTGATCACCGGGGCGGTTTTTTACTATCGCCTGGCGTACCTGTGGCTGTTTCTGCTGGCGGGGAGCTGGCTGCTTTCCAAGCTGGCGCTTCGAGGCTTGGAGCTGCGCCGCACAGCGCGCTCGTTGCGCTCCCAGGTAGGGCAGATATTTGAAGAGCGTTTCGAGGTGCGCAACCTGAGCCGTCTGCCGCGCTTATGGGTGGAGGTGCGCGATCAGTCGCCCTTGCCTGGATCACGCGGGTCGCAGGTGCTGAGCATGATTGGGGGCAGGGAGAGCCGCTCCTACCTGGTTCGGACCCGCCTGAAGAAACGCGGCGTGTTCCCGCTGGGGGATACTGTCCTGGCTTCGGGAGACCTTTTTGGATTGTTCCCGGTCAGCCTCAAATTTCCCGCTCAGGAGTCGCTCCTGGTCTATCCGATGATGGTGGAGGTACAGGCTTTCCCCAGCCCGTTGGGATGGCTTTCAGGCGGCGAGGCTTTGCGTCGGCGCACCCACCAGATCACTGCCAACGCCTCCGGCGTGCGCGAATACGCCCCAGGTGACCCGACGAACCGCATCCACTGGCTCAGCACTGCCCGGCGCAATCGAATCATGGTCAAAGAGTTCGAGCTGGACCCGATGGCGGAGGTCTGGATTTTTGTTGACGCCTACCAAGCGGTCCATTCCGCCCTGCCCATGCCAGAGATAACCCTGGATGAACGGGATATGTGGCGTCCCAGTGTACAAATCCCCTTGCCGCCTTCCACCGAAGAGTATGCGGTCAGCGTGGCGGCGTCGCTGGCGCGCTTCTACTTGCAACGGGGACGGGCGGTAGGGCTGGTGAGCGCCGGGCAGAGTCTCAGCGTGCTTTCCGCCGAGCGCGGCGGTCGCCAACTCGGTAAAATATTGGAAGTGTTGGCGCTCCTTCAGGCGGACGGACGATTGTCGCTCGAGTCGCTGGTGCAGGCGGAGGTGCAGGCGATTCCCCGCGGCAGCACGGTGGTCATCATCACCCCGGATCCGGGGGATGGGGTGGTGGTTTCGGCTGAACTGCTCAGTCGGCGGGGCATGCGCCCGGTGGTGGTCTTATTGGACGCGGGCAGCTTTGGCGGCGTCCGCGGCGTAGAACGGGTCGAGGCGGATTTACATCTGATGCGCGTCCCGGTCTGCCGCATTGCCAACGGGGATAACCTGGCAGAACGCCTCTCTGATGAGAGTCAACCCCATATGTGGAATTGAGAGATGGCTAAAAAACGTGCGCTTATCACCGGCGTCACCGGTCAGGATGGATCTTATCTGGCGGAACAATTGCTGGAAAAGGGATACCATGTGATTGGCATGGTGCGCCGCTCCAGCACCATAAACTTCGAACGCATTAAACATATCCAGGAGGAGATCGAGCTTGCCTCGGGCGACCTGCTCGATCAGGCTTCGCTGATTGAGATACTGGAGGAACACCAGCCAGATGAAGTCTATAACCTGGCGGCGCAGTCCTATGTGCAGACCTCCTGGGGACAGCCGGTTTTCACCGGCGAGGTGACCGCCTTGGGCGTCACCCGTCTGTTGGACGCTATCCGCCTGGTCAACCCTGCCATCCGTTTTTACCAGGCGAGCACCAGCGAGATGTTCGGCAAGGTGCGCGCCGTCCCCCAAAACGAAAACACCCCCTTTTATCCGCGCAGCCCTTATGGTGTCGCCAAAGTGTACGGTCACTGGATAACGGTGAACTACCGCGAGAGTTATAATCTGTATGCTGTGTCTGGGATTTGCTTCAATCATGAAAGCCCTCGCCGTGGTCATGAATTCGTCACCCGCAAAATCGCCCGGGGTGTGGCGCGCATCAAGCGCGGCTTGGAAAAGGAGCTTCGCCTGGGAAATCTCGACGCCCAGCGCGACTGGGGCTACGCTCCCGATTACACTTACGGCATGTGGTTGATGCTCCAGCAGGACTCTCCCCAGGATTACGTCCTGGCGACCGGGCGCACCCATACCGTCGAGCGATTTGTCCAGCTGGCTTTCGAGGTGGTCGGTTTGGATTACCATGATTACGTCGTTCAAGACCCGCGCTTCATGCGCCCCGCGGATGTGGATTTGCTGGTAGGCGATCCCAGCAAGGCAAAACGCGAACTTGGGTGGGAGGCGAAGACCAGCTTCGAAGACCTGGTTCGCATCATGGTGGAAGCGGAGTTGCAAAGCGATTCCGATTGATGCTGTCTCTCTGTCCATTCCTGGGCTTTCGCGAGTTTAGGGGAGAGACTGTCTCATGCATAGAGTGATGCTCATCCTGGGATTGTTGCTGGCGATGGTTGGCTGCAGACCTCGGGTTGAGACGCCATTGCCAGCGATATCCCCCCAACAGGCTATTGCCACCCCAACGGTACAGGATGAATACGTTGAATTGCGCCAGGACATGGTGCGCAACCAGATCGAGTTGCGCGGGGTGGACGCCTCCGCG
>JBBIPD010000269.1:0-4422 GCA_037443025.1 Chloroflexota bacterium | reverse complement strand
ATATTCAATATTTATGGGTTGACAATTTTTATTTATCTGTATAAAATATCAAAATCCTATCAGGATAATAAACCCTTCTGTATCGCTTGACACAGGCGCTCTGACGTTGAGCGAGGATAAGGAGACCGAGCCATGTCAGTACAGATAGAAACAAAACCATCGAGATGCTGGGCAGCGCCCTTTTTCACCATCTGGACCGGGCAGGCGTTTTCCCTGCTGGGCAGCCAGCTTGTCCAATTTGCGTTGATTTGGTGGCTGACCAAAACCAGAGGTTCAGCTAACGTCCTGGCTGCATCCTCTCTGGCTGGATTATTGCCTCAGGTGATTTTGGGTCCGGTGATTGGAACTCTCGTGGATCGCTGGAATCGTCGCCTGACGATGATCCTGGCAGATGGCACAATCGCCCTGGCGACGTTTGGGCTTGCGCTCCTTTTCCTGAGCGGGCGAGTGGAAATCTGGCATGTCTATCTGCTGATGTTCATCCGCTCAGCGGCGGGCGGCTTCCATTGGCCTGCCATGCAGGCTTCGACCAGCCTGATGGTGCCCAAAGAGCACCTGGCGCGCATCCAGGGACTTAACCAAATGCTCCAGGGAGGCATGAGCATTATCTCCGCCCCTCTGGGAGCGCTCTTGCTGGATGTCACCTCGATTCAAGGCATCCTGCTTATTGACATCGTCACAGCCGCCATGGCGATTGCGCCCCTATTTTTCATCGCAGTGCCTCAACCAGCGTCAGAGACCTCGTCCAATGCCGGGGCAAGCAAGAATACCTTCTGGCAGGACTTCCGCCTGGGACTGGGCTATATGTTCGGCTGGAGCGGTCTGATGATCATTGCCCTGATGGCAACCCTCATCAATTTCCTGCTCAATCCTGCCGCAGCGATGATGCCCATCCTGGTGACCAGGCATTTCGGCGGAGGCGCCATTCAATTTGCCGGGTTAGAATCCACCCTGGGGATAGGCGTGATCGCTGGCGGCGTCTTTTTGAGTATCTGGGGTGGGTTCCGGCGCCGTGTACTCACCTCAATGGTAGGGGTGATTGGAATCGGGATGGGGAGCATCCTGGTTGGTTTCGCCCCCTCTTCAGCTTACTTTTTAGCGGTGACAGGCATGTTCATCATGGGATTCGCCCTGCCCATCACCAACGGTCCGCTACTGGCGGCTGTCCAGGCGGTTGTCGCCCCTGAGATGCAAGGGCGGGTTTTCACCTTGATCAACAGCGCCGCCTCGGCTATGACGCCATTGGGATTAATCATCGCCGGTCCAGTTGTCGACCGTTTTGGAGCGCAAAGCTGGTATATTATGGCAGGTTTCATCTCCATCTTGATGGCGATCATCGGCTGCTTTATCCCGGCGGTGATGAACCTGGAAAAAGGACGCCAGCCGGAAATTGAGGCAACACCGGATAGCCATATCGGGGCGTCGGCAACTGCGCCGGTTGCAGCTGACGGCGACTGATGAGGCATTGAAGCGATGGATCGAAAATCAACAGGGCAAAATCTACGCACTTTCCTTGTCATCTGGTTCGGGCAACTGGTTTCCACGTTAGGGTCGGGATTAACCGGCTTCGCTCTGGGAGTCTGGATTTACCAGGAAACAGGTTCCATCACCCTTTTCGCTTTGAATCTGTTGGCTTATACCATCCCCAACCTGCTGGTTTCGCCCTTTGCAGGTGCGTTGGTAGACCGGTGGGACCGGCGCGTGGTGATGATCTTGAGCGACACCGGCGCCGGCTTGAGCACAGTCATGGTGGCGTTGCTCTACTTTACAGGACTTCTCGAGGTATGGCATGTGTACCTGTTGACCGCAATCAACGCCGCGTTCAGCACCTTCCAGTGGCCAGCATACTCAGCGGTCACCACCCTGCTGGTGCCTAAATCGCAATTGGGTCGCGCTGGCGGGATGGTGCAAATAGGTGAAGCCATCTCGGCTCTGGCTTCTCCGGCGATCGCCGGCGTACTGTTTGTCACCATCGGTTTGTCCGGTGTGGTGCTGGTTGATTTTGCGACCTATCTTTTTGCTGTGGCGACCCTGCTTGTCGTGAAAGTTCCGCGTCCACCCCAGACCGAAGCTGGCGTGGAGGGGCGCGGCTCCCTGCTGCAAGAGGCTGCCTATGGGTGGAAATACATCCTCGCCCGCAAAGGGTTGTTGGGGCTGCTGATGATCTTTGCCGCCACCAATTTTCTGACAAGCATGTGGAACCCTTTGCTGCCGCCGATGATCCTCGAGATGAGCTCGCCCGAAACGCTCGGTTACCTGGCTTCGCTGGTAGGGATAGGAATGTTGCTGGGCACCCTGCTGATGAGCGCCTGGGGCGGTCCGAAGCGCCGCATCCACGGCGTGTTGGGTTTTATGATCATCTCGGGCGTGTTCCAAATGCTTCTCGGGCGGCGCCCGTCGCTGGTTCTCATCGCCATCGCCGGATTTGGAGCAATGTTCGCCTCGCCAATCATCAATGCCTCCAGCCAGGCGATCTGGCAAAGCAAGGTTGCTCCAGATGTCCAGGGTCGAGTCTTCGCCGTACGGCGGATGATCGCCTGGTCAACCATACCCCTGGCGTACATCCTTGCCGGACCGCTGGCAGATCGTGTTTTCAATCCTTTGCTGGTGGAAGGCGGCGCGCTGGCTTCCAGCCTCGGGCGGGTGGTGGGGGTAGGACCCGGACGCGGCACCGGGCTGTTGTTTATGATCACCGGTCTGCTGAGCATCCTGGTGGCTGTCGGGGGGTATCTCTACCCCAGGGTGCGGTGTTTAGAAGACGAACTGCCAGACGCCATGCCCCAGACTCCGCCCGAAACCGAAGCGCTGCCAGCGGCGGGATGACCGTCGCGCCTTTCAAGACCCCAACCGAATAAACTGGCGGTTTGACAGTCTGTGCCATGCCGATTAAACTATAGGCGCAGTGGACAGACCCGAATATTCTCGTCGCCTTGACTTCGATGAAGTCCAATATCAACAACTTGTGCAGAGTGGGATCGCCGCGGTCAAGGGCGGCGACCGCCAGCAGGCTCGCCGCTTGCTTTTCAAAGCGACCGAGATGAAACCCACCGACCCCGCCCCCTGGCTCTGGCTTTCAGGGACAACCGACGACGCCAATGAGCAGCGTGATTATCTGGAACATGCCGTTGCTGCCGACCCAGGGAATGCGGCTGCCCGGCGCGGCTTGGTGTTACTCTCGGGCAAGCTGGATGCGTCACAGGTGTTGGAAGAAGGCGAGGGAGTTTCTCCCCGGCGACCCACTCAGCCCGAGGAAGCCAGGGCTGTTCAGGCGTTCACCTGCCCGAATTGCGGCGGACAGATGTATTTTGACACCCTGCGAAGCGGCTTGCTATGCGAGTATTGCGGCTATTTTCAGCAAATTGAACCGAATCTGGCAGCCGAAATCAGCGAGCAGGTGCTGGATTTTGTCCTGCCGACCGAGCGCGGTCACCGATGGTCAGAGGCGCAGCACAGCCTGACCTGCGAGCAATGTGGTTCGGTCAGCTTGCTGCCGGTGGGGCGGACCGCCGATGAATGCCCTTATTGTGGATCGCGCCGTTTGATCGAGTCATCCGAAAAGGCAGGGTTGGTTGATCCGCAGGTGATCGGTCTGGCGCAATTTGACGAGGCGGGCGCCCTGAATCATCTACGCCAATGGCTGGGGCGGGGCTGGTTCATCCCGGATGACTTGCGCAAGCTGGCTCTAACATCAAAATTACGCCCGGCTTATTATCCTTTCTGGACATTTGACGGCACCCTGGAAATGAGCTGGGTTTGCGAGGTAAACGAAGGCGGCAGCAACCGACCAGAGTGGTCTCCGCGGAGCGGGGTTGAATACCTGATGTTTGACGACGAGCTGGTGGCTGGTCTGGATGCCCTGGAGCGGGTGGGCGTCTCGAAAATTGGACCATTTGAGCTAAAAAAGGTGGTGGAGTTTAAACCCGAATATCTGGCAGGCTGGACCGCGCTGACTTATAACGTCCCCCTCGCTAAAGCTTCATTGATAGCCCGTGAAAACGTCGCCCGCCGCTTGCGCCAGCAACTTCATGGACGGATTCTGATTGGCGAGCAGAAACGCAATCTACGCAGCGGGGTCACCAAATGGAGCGGGCTCACCTTTAAACATGTCTTGCTGCCCCTCTGGGTCGGCTCTTACCGCTATCGCGGGCGCACCTACCTGGTTCTAATCAACGGGCAAACCGGCAAGGTGGTTGGCGACAGACCAAAGGATGCAGTGAAGATCTTCGGTTTTATCGCCAGCGCGCTCTTCACCCTGCTTCTGATTGTCTTTCTGCTGCTTTACCTGGGGTTTTATTTTGGCTGGCTGGGAAGTTGAATAAGCCTCTGCCAGTCCTGGAATCATCCTGCTGATACCTGGAGCGTGAATGGATCAACCGCGCAATTTTCAATCAATCATTAAGACTTTACACCACTATTGGGCTG
>JBBIPD010000268.1:0-4430 GCA_037443025.1 Chloroflexota bacterium | reverse complement strand
CGGTTCAAGCCGCTGATATCCGCCACGGAGTGAATCATGGCGATGTCCTTCGTGCCCACGTAGGGTCCAAAGGTGGTCATCCCGCAGGCGACCGTCGAGAGCATCACTTTGGGGACGCCAACCGGCAGTTTGCGCATCCCCGCGGTCGCAATGGCTGTTCCCTGGGCGCCGCCCACCGCCACAATCCCTTGCAGGTCTCCCGAGGCGTAAAGTTGGGTAACCACCGTCTCCAAGCCGCGGATCATCACCGACTGAGCATGAGCTTTGTCTTTGCGCTCGATCAGACTCTGTAACGGCTCTCCCCCGGCTTCTGCAACCTGCTCGCGGCTGATATCCGCCACGATAGCCGGCTGCCCTAATATTCCGGTATCCACAACCAGCGGCGTGTGACCGGTTTTGGCGATTGTATCCCGCAGGAAGCCGACCTCGCTGCCTTTTGTATCCAGGGTGCCGACAACCACAATCTTCATTTAGAGCCTTCCTCTATAAAACCCGAATGTTACGACATCCCTCCCAGACCCAGGCTCGAGCCGGGAAGATGTTTGCGCAACCGGCGCATCAGCCGTGTGAAGGGTATCTGCCATATTTCAGGCTGGCAGCCAGGAGCGCCTTGTAATTTTCAATCGGGACGAAGTCAGGGATCGAGTTGCTCGATCCCACCAACCAGCCACCGCCGACCGCCAATTCAGCCGCGCGAGCGCGCACTTCATCCTCCACCATCTCCGGTGTACCGGCGCAGAGGGTATTCTTGAGATCGATGTTGCCCGCCACGGCGATATATTCCCCCCACTCCTTTTTGACGGCGGCGATATCGTTATACGGCGGCTCAAAGGGATGGATGCAGTCAAACCCGCACGCCACCAGGTCGGGCAGCAAGCGCTTCAAATCGCCATCGCTGTGCAAACCCACGGGCAGGTCAGCCTGATGGCAGCGTTCTACCATCCGTTGATACCAGGGGAAGACGAAGCGACGCAGGACAGCCGGGCTTACCATCGGACCGGAGTTGTAAGCCATATCGTCCGGCATCCAGATAGCTCCCACACAATCGTAATCCAGCAAGGTTTCCAGGACCGCCATCTGGCTGCTTGCCAGGCGATCGACCACCATCTGCACGAATTCGGGGTCGTCCGCCAGCATGTAGGCGAAATTCTCGAACCCCATAATCTGCCAGGCGCCCATGAAAACATAGCCCAATTGGACAATCAGCTTCATCTCCCCTGGCAAATGGGCGCAGATTGAGCGCAGGTAATCTTCCAATGGGGTAGAGCCGTCGTCCCCGCCCAACTCCTCGGGCTTGGGGAAGGGGAAATCGGCGAAATCTTCTCGAGTGGCGATAAGGCTGCTCTCTTTGCTCACCCAGCCGGTTTCGAGGTGCTTTGCGCGCCCTTTGCGAGCAAGCCCCCATTCCTTTACCGCCGGGTTGAGCTGGCGCACGACCGAGCGCACCCCCGCCCGCACAGAGACAAAATCGTAACCCGCAACCCGCCAGAAATTCACCTCATCCTGCAGACTGCGCACCGGCGCGCCCAGGATTTTTGCCTTAATTTCGTTATGAATCGACAGTTCAAAAAGCGGGACCCTGTCGGTTTGCCCCTGGCAAAGCAGGGTGCGGCGCACGCGTTCAAAGCTGGTATCCATATCGGTTGCTACCCCAATTGATAGCGGGCGGCGATAGAGGTCGGCGATTCACCGGCGAGCAGGCGCGACATGCATGTCGCCACGACATCGGCAAATAGCGGTTGATTGACGTGCGCCTCCACCACAATGACCGGCACTTCGGGACGCAAACCCTGCTGAAAGACCCTGATCACAGCCTGGTTTCCTTCGGGGAACCAGAGCTCTCGACCGGGCTGGTTGACATCGGTGAAACCAATGGAGGGGATGACCACCAGAGTGGGTCCCAGGGCGGAGTTGAGGGCGTCCACCATATAACGCGCGGCTGCCTCCATCTCCTCGACCCGGGGCTGAAAGACCGTCATCTGGGCGTTATGCACCATATAGGGTCGGTTTTGATATTGCGCCGGGGCTTTTTCCGGAGATTCGAAGAGGAGGTAATCGCCGCCGCCAACGGAGACAATCGCCGGAATGGAAGTGCGAGAGAGGACCTGCAGGCGATTGGACGCGCCGGCAATGCCGTGAAACAGATGGTCAATGATTTCATGCACGCTCAAATCTATGACGCCGACAAATTTGCCCTCTTGAACCAGCTCTTCCATGGCTGGTCCCCCCGCCCCGCTGGCATGGAACGGGACAAGCTGGTAACCTTGCGGTTCGAGCAGGCTCTTGATGCGCATCACGCATGGCGTAGTCATGCCCAGTTGGGTGATGCCGATTGTCGCTTTTTCTTCCGGCTGAGCATCCTGACAGCGCAACACCATGCCAGCGATGGCATTGGCAGCATTGCGCAGGATAGGACGGCTGATGGCGTTGACATCCAGGATATCGGTGACAGAGTGCATCATGCAGATATCCTTCGTGCCAACGTAGGGTCCAAACTGGAACGAGCCGGTGGCGATGGTGGAGAGCATCAACTTTGGCACTCCAACCGGCAGCGCCCGCATGGCAGCCGTGCCGATTGAAGTCCCCTGCCCACCGCCCAGGCTGATGATCCCGTCCAGCCTTCCCTCCTGATAAAGTTGACGTACCAGTCGGCACAAACCCTCGGTTTGCGCGGCGATGCAAACGCTCTTCTTCCCGGTCGCCAGCAAGGCTTCCAGCGTGGTGCCTGCCGCTTCAGCAACCTGCCAACGGGTGATATCCGCCGCGATGGTCGGCGCGCCTAAGATGCCGGGATCAATCAGCACGGTGTTCAACCCCCAACAGGCGATTTCCTCCCGCAGAAATTCAGCCGCGGGACCTTTTGTGTCCAGAGTGACCACAATCACCACCGTCCGTTTTTCTTTCATAAATACCTCCCCTAACCCGGTTGCCTCCCCAGGCTGGCTCTTACCCCTTAAGTGAAGCCGGATTTGCCTCGGGCAGCGACGGGATGTTCCTGGCTTTAGATGCCAGTGAAGTAGAACGGCGCGCCGGGTATCGGCTCGCGGCGTTTGCGCAGCGGCATATCCGGGTAGGGATAAACCGGATGCTCCAACACCTTGACGTCATGGCAGGGGAGGATAAAATCCGCCCGGCGGTCAATCTCTTCCATGCTCTTCCAGCCGTCAATCATGTTCACAAAACGCTGTTGCACCCAATAGCGCCAGTGTTCATCCAATTTGGGCTCGAAATTGCGGTAGAGGAAGATGGCGTCGCCCACTAATACGATGGTTCCGGCTGCGGTCTCCACCTCAACCGACTGGTGACCTGGCGTATGCCCCGGGGTGGGGAACACTTTAACCCCGGGGACGATGGTCGCCTCGCCTTCCACCAGTTCGAAGTGGCAGCCGACAAACGGCGCCTCAATCCCCAGGATGGGGGACTCGTAAGAGCGATACCACAGGGGTAAAGGGTTGAAAGCCCAGCGTATCTCGGTCGCCGAGGCGATATAGCGGGCATTTCTGAAGCGCTTCATACAATGGGTATGATCCCAATGCAGATGGGTGAAGATGCAGATATCCACCTCATCTGGATCAACGCCCAATGCTTTCACCGCGTCTGGACTATCCAGGCAATCTGCTTTGCGCGACTCGTGGTGATAGCGGGTGGCTCTCTCGGCGTCTGGCATACCGGTATCCACCATAATCTTGTGGTCGCCGGTGTCAACCAGATAGCAGATGACGGGTATTTCGATTTTCTCCCCACCCGGTCCTTTGAAAAACATGTAGGTGCCCAGGTCAGCCTTTGCCCAGCCAGTGTTGATTGGATAGATGCGGGTATTTTCAATTGACATATCCGGCTCCTTTATCTGATGCGATGATAAACTCCCTGCGCGCCTCGCTTGCCCAGACCCGCCTCATTGGATGAGGTTGTGTTCCTGGAGCAGAGGCGCTGCCTGTGACCAGAGCGTGGAAACATAATGATAACGGTCGGTGCGAATATGGATGCTTGCCCAGACAACAGGCAAACGATTGCAGCTATAAGAAAGACGGTCAATGATCAACACCAGCGCTCCCGGCGGCAAGCCCAAAACCCCCAGGTCGCTCTCGCTCCCCGGGACAATTCTCATCTCCTCCTGGATTTGGGTGATGATGGTGTAGTAACGCTCCTCAAGCAGCCTCTGAAATGAATAACGCGACACATCTTCGTTTTCCAGACCGGGACATACCTCATAGGGGATGAAATTGACCTGATTCGCCAGCACCTCATCGTTGATCAGGCGAGTGCGCACCAGGCGATACACGGGCGCGCCGAGCGAGAGCTCCAGGCGAGCAGCGGTCTCCGCGTCGGCTGGCTCAATAGTGGCATTCCGGATGATGGAGGTCGGCTTCAAACCGGCGCGGGAAGTATGCTGGAAGAGACTGTCCACCCCTTTCTCTTGCACCCCCAGG